>JAHDIL010000205.1 GCA_020630835.1 Verrucomicrobiota bacterium | reverse complement strand
AGCCGAAAGATCACCGAAGGCTTTCTCGCCAACCGTATCGAAAAAGAGATCGGCGACAAAGACCGTATCCTCGAACTCTACGTGAACCGCATCTACTTTGGCAGCGGCTACTATGGCGTGGAGGCGGCCGCAGAGGGATATTTCGGCAAGAACGCTTCTCAGTTAACGATTCCCGAGGCAGCTACCCTCGCAGCAGCGATCCCTAATCCCTATCATCGGTCCCCTCGCACCTTTCCAGAAACCTCAGAGCGCTGGAGGAATCACGTTCTGAACCGGATGAGCATGGAAAATATGATCTCTGAAGCAGATCGCGATCGTTTCCAGAAGTCAGAAATCGTCACCCGAGCGCGGCAGAACGTCACGGGTCGCTCCGCCTTCGCCTATGACCAAGTGCGGCAAGAGGTCGAACATCTCCTGGGCTCTGAGTCAGTGGCCAAAGGCGGCTACCAAATTTACACCACGATTGATGGTCGTCTCCAGCAACTCGCCGAACAATCTATCCGGAAACATCTGACGCGGATCGAGACTCATTCCGAGTTCAACCATCCCACCCTAGAGGAATATCAAATCGAGAAGGAGGAGTTTCGCCGTAAAAACAAGAACTCCGACGCCCGATTCCGCGCACCGTCTTACATCCAAGGAGCCTTGCTCCTGATTGAAAATGAAACGGGTGCGGTCTTGGCTCAAGTAGGTGCGCGCGATTTCAGCGACAGTATGTTCAATCGTGTAAAGCAGGGGCGTCGTCCCCTCGGCACCGCTTTTAAGCCATTCGTATACGCAGCCGCTTTTCAAGAAGGCTACTTCCCTGGTAGCCGCGTCGACGATACGCCGATGGATGCGCGACAGATTATGATAGGGGGTATGACAGGCATACTTGGCGAGTGGGGCCCTGAATCAATGGCAAACGTCTACGAAGGCTCCATCCCAGTCCGCGATGCCCTCTCCAAATCGAAGAACTCCGCCACGGTCCGCGTCGGTCAGGAAGTAGGCACCACTAAGGTTGTAGAGCTCGCGCAAAAAGCCGGACTACCCTTTGAGGGGGATCTGAAGAAGTTTAACGCCACGTTTCTGGGACGCAACCCGGCCTCCCCTGAGGAGCTCGCTCTCGCTTATTCTATCTTTCCAAACCACGGCCGACGCCCCAAGGAAACATTTACCATCACCCTGATCAAAGATCGGCAAGGGAACGTCGTTTATGAGCCTCATACAGCGACCATTGATGCTGAGGCAATCGATGGCTACACGGCTCATCAGATCAACACTATCCTGAGCGATACCCTGAAAACAGGTTCAGGACAAAAGGCGCAAGACTATGGATTGAAGGACATGCCTATCGCGGGCAAAACGGGAACAGAATACAACTTCACGGACAACTGGTTCGCTGGCTATACCTCAGAGGTCACCTGTGTGGCATGGGCTGGATTCGACCAAACAAAAAAAATATTCAACGGCGCCTTCAGCTCAGACACAACTCTCCCCATCTGGGTTGATGTGATGAATGCTGCGGCCGAGTCGTTCGAACCAAAACCCTTCCTCCCTCCCGTGGATGCAGAGGCTGTAGAAATCTCACGAAAGACCGGCAATCTAGCCACAGCAGAAACCACTTTTGAAAACGTCACCAACGCCGAAGGAATCACATCGCAAGTCCTCACAACCTTTTTAGAATACCACCGCCCCGGAACAAATGTCTCAGCCTTTGGACAAATCGGCACCAGCCAGTCCAATTCTCGCTCAACTCGTCAACGCGCGCAAACGCAGAAGCCCGGCGGCCCTATCATTCCACAACTCGCTGTCGCTGGGGATGCCGTGCCGGTCTTCCCAATCGCCGCGACACTCCTCGCTGAAGATGACCCCTACCGTTCAGAAACAGGCGTCATGCGAGCGCGAATCGCCTCCTTCACGGTGCCGGCTAGCGCCAATGGAGAGGAAACTGATGGGCAAGCCGTAGCGCGGCCTATCGACTCAGAAGCCGGGGCGATCGTCGCTCAACCCATTTTACCATTGAGCACGGCAACAGCTCTCGATCAAATACCTATCCGTGCTGAACCTCTGCAAGCAGAACCAGTCAAATCAGAACCTGTTCAAGAGGATGAAGAAGGAGCGCAAGCTCCCAGAGCGATCCCAGCAACACCTGCCGATCGACCAGCAGAACCAAGAGAGATTCGCCTACCAGCGCCCAAGCCGATCGAGTTTGATTAACTTGCGAGACGGTTTCCCGCGCGCTGACTCTCCGTTACCTACAAAACAGCTACGCGCACAGCGCAAGCTTTATAACTAGGCTGACGGGAGTGCGGGTCGAAGGCTGCTAGGGTAAGCTCATTAGTGTTCGACTCATGCATTGGGATGAATACATTTCCTACGGGGACTGAGGTGGAAATGAATGCCTTCACCTCGATAGAGCCACGACGAGACGACACCTCCACGATAGATCCTGACACAACGCCTAAGCGATCGGCATCACTAGGATGAATTTCGACAAAGTTCCCCTTTGGCGCCAAGCGCTGCAGAACCTTGGATTTACGCGTTCTGGTTTGCGTATGCCATTGAGCTGAAGATCCTCGCCCCGTAAGAAGACGGATCGGGAACTCGTGGCAGACTGGCTCAGGATCGTCGGCAGGCGGATCATAAAGAAACTTCGCCTTACCATTCGGATGAAAGAACTTCCCATCTGAAAATAATCTTCGCTCTTGCTCTGGACTCTTGTTAGCCTCACTCTCTGGCAGAGGCCACTGGACGCCTCCCTCCTCATCGATTTGGCGATAGCCATCAATACCAGAAATATCACATGGCTGTCCTTTCGAGGCCTTTTGCAAAATTTTAAACACCGCCTCCGGAGAGGACCAGTCTTTGAAGAGCTCCCCTACTCCCCACGTCGAAGATAGGAGACGAAAGATGTTAAAATCGCTTAACGCCTGACCCGGAGCCTTAGCGACACGCTTGACGATACCGATACGCCGCTCCGAGTTGATGAATGTCCCATCTTTCTCACCCCAGGCAGCCGCGGGCAGAACGAGATCGGCTAACTTAGCGGTTTCGGTATTCGCATACATGTCTTGGACGGCAAGAAAGTCTAGGCCTTCCATAATTTCTTCGAAATCGTCGCGGCCAATCCAAGAATGAGCTGGGTTCGTCGCAATGATCCAGAGGCCTTTGATCTTACCTTCGCGGACGCGTTGGATAATCTGATCATAGGCGACACTGACTCGAGGAGGAATGCGATCCTCATCCATGCCCAGCAGGTTTGCGATCTTAGCCCGATGCTCCTGATTAGCAAAATCGTGACCACCCAATAAGTTGGTCGTGTTGCTAAAAAGGCGAGAGCCCATAGCATTGCACTGCCCTGTTATCGAGTTGGCCCCCGTTCCTGGTTTCCCGATGTTTCCCGTCATCAGGGCAAGGTTAATCATCGACTGCGCGGTGCGGACAGCCTCATACCCTTGATTGACCCCCATCGTCCACCAAAATGACACCCTCTTGCCGCTAGCGATCAAGTCAGCGAATTCTATGAGACGGTCCAATGAGACACCTGTCCTATCCACAGCGTCTTCGAGATCCAGCTCGGCCAAGAACTGCTCGTAGTCCTCGAAACCTTCGGTGTGCTGCGCGAGAAAGTCCTGGTCAACCCCTCCTCGATCAACAATGAGTTTTGCTAGAGCTTGAAAAAATGTTAGATCGCTCTTTGGCTTGATACCGAAGTGCTGCGTCGCCTGCATCGCTGTTTCGGTCTTTCGCGGGTCAACAACTATGATTTCAGGGTTCCGCTTGTTGCGCAGGACACGCTGCCACATGATTGGGTGAGCAATACACAGGTTCGATCCTACGAGAATGATGACATCTGATTCCTCAAAATCTTTGTAAGTATAAGGCGGCGCATCGAAACCGAATGACTGCTTGTAAGAAACCACTGATGTGGCCATACACTGCCGCGTGTTCCCGTCTCCATCATAGATACCCATGCCGAACTTCGCGAACGACCCAAGGAATGCCATTTCCTCTGAGCAAATTTGACCTGTGCTAAGAAAAGCAACTGATTCAGGTCCATGCTCATCGATGATCGCTTGCATCCGATCGCGAAATGTCTCTGCTGCCTCCTGCCAATCTACCGGATGCTGCTCACCATCCTCTTTTCTCAACAGCGGGATGGTGGCGCGGTCATCTGCCTCCAAAGGAGTCAGTGCTTCCCATCCTTTCGGACAGGCCATTCCTAAATTAACAGGGTAATCAAATGTCGGCGTAAGGTTTCTCCCCTCTCCTTCTCGCAAATGCACATTAAGTGAGCACCCTGTCGCACAGAAACCACATATCATCGATGTGGTGGCGTCGGGTGCCTGCTTGCTCGGAACCTGCCCCAATCCGAACGCTCCCGGCTGTCGCACCAACTGATCGGTAAGGGGGCCTTTGAGGTTACGCAGAACCTCATTAAGGCGGTCGTCAGCTTGCGTTAAGATACTCATGATGCAGCCTCCG
>JAHDIL010000204.1 GCA_020630835.1 Verrucomicrobiota bacterium | reverse complement strand
GGATTAGAGACAATCGGGAACTCCCACGGCGAGATCGCCGTCGACTCTAAGGGCAATTTCTACGTCAGTAACGAGGGCGAGAAGAAAGGAATTCAAGTGTATTCGCCTGATGGAAAGTATCTTCGAAACATTGAGGGGTTTCCTCATTCTATTCACGGCTTTGTGATCAAGGATGATCTAATCTATGCATCTGTTTTGGGGCAATCTCGGGTAATTAAAACAGATTTAGAGGGCAAGGTTTTGCTTGAGATCCCTTTCGAGAGCTTTCCTAAAGAGCAAAGCCAGAATGCTGAAGGCAAGAGCCAGCTCAGGCTCACTTCCGTAGATGTCGCTCCTAACGGAGATATATTTGTCGTGGATGGATATGGTGCTGACTGGATCTTCGTCTTCGATAAAGACGGTAAGTTCAAAAAAGTCTTCGGCGGTCGTGGCGAACCATACAATCTCACGAACTGTCATAAGATTCACATCGACCTCCGCTATGAGGAGCCTCGCATCCTTTGCTGCGACCGAGTAAACCTTCGCCTCCTCCATTTGACTCTCGACGGGGAGGTTATCGGTGAATATGCTAATGATTTGCGCCGTCCTAGCTCGGCCTCCTTTCATGGAGACTACGTTTGCATTGCTGAGATCGCCGGTCGCGTTAGTGTTCTCGACAAAGAGGGTAAGACAGTGGCTCAGTTGGGTGAAAATAACACAAACGGGCAGTTCAACACTAACGGTGTGGAGCCGAAGGATTGGCGAGCGGGTATCGCCACTGGCCCCCATGGGATCACCTTCGACGCAGACGGCAACATCATTATGACCGAATGGAACAGGTGGGGGCGCGTCATCCGCTGGGATCTCCAGAAATAGGATGGTCTGGTGCTTATTACGTAAAATCACTGAGGGAGGCTTTCGAGCCTCCTTTTTTGTCGCCTTTTGGTTGGTCCTGACTCCCTTCTCTTCGGCGAATGCCCACTTTTCGGACTACATCTTTGTTCGTTTTTCTTTAGATGAACAACGCAATCTTGTCGGGCTTGATGTGTGGCTCGACTATCGGGAAAATCCTTTCATAGATACCCGCGAGGAAGCTCATGCAATCCTTGAAGAAGAGCTGATCTGGCAGCTGGGTAAAGAAGATACGATTTTGCTCACGCTGCCCGATTTGTTGCCTGATGACTTTATTTGGCGGGAGGTGAGTCGCCTACCAGAAGACTGCCCGGCTCCGCCGGCGGAAGAAGGGGAGCAGCACCAGTTCCTTCATGCCTCAGCGGATTTCTTGGAAAGGAGTCCTGTATCTGGCGCCATCAGCCTTTTGATTCCGACGGAGAGCTCCCAGGCTGCCATCGTTTGGCTCATGGACCGCGAGAGCCTGCGTAGTGATTCCTTGTCCTTTTCATCAGCGGAAGAGGTGATGATGCTCTTAGCGGGAGACTTTACTCCATTTTTTCTTGTTGAAGAGACCGGCCGCGGGAAGTTAGGCTGGCTAATTGCTGGTGCTGTGGCCGGTGGAATAATTTGTTGGCTAGCTTTTCGGAGATTTGTCCGGCGAAGAAGTCTGCACGCAAATCAGTGATAAAAGTCGGTGTTCAGTCCTCTATCCAAGCGTATCCTTGGTAGAGAGCAGCGCTCCGATGCAAACCAAAACACGTGATGAGTAAAACCCCGCACATTCCCATTCTTCGGCAAGGACGCGTCTACCAGAGTCTCGATACTCAGGTGGTGCAGCAGCTCGGTTCGGACGAGCCTGCAGCTGAGATCAGTTTCGCTTGTGCCGACATGATCAAATATGACCTGAGGAACATGGCGGAGGCTCGTGAGGCGCTCAAAGCGTTCAGTTGCGACGAGCTAGTCGCTATTACCAAGAAAGCTGGCGAATATTTCCTCACTGCCGATCTTCCCGTGGGAATAGGTGGTGACCTTCAGAGCCCGGAGGATTACGTTCTTTCTCTAGCCGCGACCAGTGGCCTTCCGCATTCGCTCATTCGTATGAATATGAAGCGACTCGCTGGGATTTTTGATGAGATCGATGTCATCTTTCGTGGGTTGACGCGGGGGCTCTCTTGGGATGTGCTTGATAAGGGCTATGGTGAGCAGGGAGGCGCACCTGTCAGTTTTTCTCCGACTACAGACGAGCTAGCGGTCATCCTTCCCAGTAACTCGCCTGCCGTCAATGCGCTCTGGATACCTGCCATAGCGATGAAAGTGCCGGTGCTCCTCAAACCTGGACGCGAGGAGCCATGGACGCCGTGGCGCATTATCCAAGCTTTCATCAAAGCCGGGTGCCCTCCAGAGGCCTTTAGCCTTTACCCTACGCAGCACGATGGATCGGGGGCGATCATCCGCCGTGCTGGGCGAGTGATGCTTTTTGGCGATGACTCAACGGTGAAACAGTATGAGAACGATGAGCGAGTCGAAGTCCATGGCACCGGCTATTCTAAATTTCTCATTGGAGAGGACGAGATTGAGAATTGGGAAAAATACGTCGATACCCTCGTGGAATCAATCTCTGCGAACTCAGGGCGTAGCTGTATCTGCACATCGACAGTGGTCGTGCCTAAATACGGGGATGAAATCGCTCATGCCGTGGCCGAGCGACTGGCAGAAATACGACCGTTGGCTCAGGATGACCCGACCGCAAAGCTCTCTGGTTTTGCGAATCCCCAATTTGCTGAGTGGATTAACGATGCCGTAGAGACGGGGCTCGAATCCGCCGGGGCCACTGACATAACAGCTGAGTATCGAGAGGGTGAGCGTTTCCAGACTCGCGACGGGATGAATTACCTACAGCCGACCATCGTCCGTGCCGATGGTTTTGGAGAAGATTTAGCGATCCGCGAATTCCTATTCCCTTTCGCCAGTGTCATCGAGTGTCCGCAGGCAGAGATGCTTGATAACATTGGCCCGTCGCTCGTTGTTACGGCTGTGACGCGCGATGTGAATTGGATCAATCAGCTTTTTGATTGCCCGACTATTGACCGCCTTAACGTGGGTAACGTTCCCACCAATCGGATCAAGTGGGATCAGCCGCACGAGGGGAATCTCTTCGAATTCCTCTATACCCGGCGTTCCTTCCAGATCGCCGAATGGGCTTAAACGGCTCTCCCCACCCTACCGAGTGCGCTGCTGGTGATGCAGGAAGCTATCGATCAACTACTGGCCCCCTACGGCCTGCCCGAGTTTGTTAGGAGGTTTGAATATTCGGCTAGTGGTCCGGTTCATTTCGGTGCAGGCGTGCGAGCGCAGCTGGGGGAGGTCGCGGCCGAGGCAGGAATCACCCGCGCCATTCTTGTGACTGACTCAGGTATTGCCGCGACTGGTTACGTGGACGATGGCGTCAAGTCGCTGCGTGAGGCAGGGATCGAGGTTTGGGTTCATCGGGAGGTGCGCGAAAACCCTACGACAGATGATGTCGATCGTTGCCAGAGAGCGGCGGCATCGTTTGCTGCCGATGGGATCATTGGTTTCGGCGGGGGCTCTAGTCTCGACACGGCTAAGGGGGCCAACTTTATCCTCACTAATGGTGGGGAGATGAAAGATTATTGGGGAGTGGGGAAAGCAACGAAACCAATGCTCCCGTTGATTGCCGTTCCGACGACGTCGGGCACAGGTAGCGAGTGCCAGAGTTTTGCTCTGATCGCCGATGCGGAGACTCACGCCAAGATGGCCTGTGGCGATAAAAAAGCCGCCGCTGCCGCTGTCCTTCTCGATCCTGAGCTTACCGAGACTATGCCCGCTGTTGTTTCGGCGCATACGGGCATCGATGCCCTGGCGCATGCGCTGGAGACTCTGGTTTGTAACAAAGCGACAGAGCGCTCTCGCACGTATTCGCGAGCCGCCTGGCGCCTTATCCGCGATAGCTTTGCCGAAGTTCTTTCAGCGACAGCGGATGAAGCCGCTGTGAAACGGTCTCGAGCCCTCATGCAAGTGGGGGCAGCGCTCGCAGGGATAGCCATCGAGGAGTCGATGCTGGGAGTGGCTCACTCCTGTGCCAATCCTCTCACCGCCCACTATGGTATAGCCCATGGACAGGCTGTGGGCGTTATGCTGCCCCATGTTCTGCGCTTTAACCGCCAGCATTCTGTAGTAGCGGCGGAGCAATATGCTGCCCTTGACGAAGCGCACCCGGCGCAGGTCATTCTTGACTTTCTTGAGCAGGCGCAACTGGCTACCTCGCTTATCGACCTCGATGTGCCGGAAGAAGATTTGCCCATGCTCTCTCGAGAAGCAGAGCGCCAGTGGACAGCGCAATTTAACCCTGCACCAGTCGATGCTGAGCGTCTGCAGAGCATCTACGAGGCAGCTTTTTCGTAAGGACAGCAGACTTGCTTTCCTGAAATGACGGGCTAGGCGAAACTTCGCTGGAAATCTTGGCTTCCTCCACCATAGTGCGCCGAGTTTTCGGCCGACCTCGCCAGTAGGTGAAGTGCCGATACGGTAAGAAAAACCTACCCCTAGGACGTTTTGAAGAAGTTTGATAAAGTCTCGTGGATCG
>JAHDIL010000203.1 GCA_020630835.1 Verrucomicrobiota bacterium | reverse complement strand
TTGGATGTCCATGGAGGGAGCGTGACTCGGGGCCACTCCACCAGGAGTGTAGTTGCCCGTCTTGAAAAGCTGGAACAAAATATCGTTCTGGTTAGTCGACACATCGAAGGTATCAACTGGCAAGCCCATCTGATGCACCAGCCACCCAGCGAAAACATTGCCGAAGTTCCCGGTAGGAACGATGAAATTCACCGAGTCACGGGCATTCTGCGGCAGCTGCGTGTATGCATGTAGGTAATAGACACACTGGGCGAGAATGCGAACGATGTTGATAGAATTAACAGCAGAGAGACGCATCTCTTTCTTGAACTCTAGATCGTTCATCAGTTCTTTCACAATAGCCTGGCCATCATCAAAGGTCCCCTTTATCGGGATAGGGAAAATATTTTCTGCCTCCGTGCAGGTCATCTGCCGTTCCTGCAGTTCGGAGATCCGGCCTTCAGGGTAGAGAATGAAGACATTCACGCCTTTTTTATTCGCCAGACCATGAATGGCCGCAGATCCAGTATCTCCGGAGGTAGCTCCGAGAACGTTGAGAGGGGTGCCGGTGCGGGCGATCTGATCTTCGAACAGATTCCCGATTAACTGAAGGCCGAAATCTTTGAAGGCGAGGGTCGGCCCATGGAACAACTCCAACACGTAGAGATCATCATCCAACTGCTGGAGCGGCGCACTCATGGTGTCACTAAAATTCCCGTAGCTACGATCAATAAGGTCTGATAGCACCTCAGCATCGTGATCTGTGTCAAATAGCGAGAGAAAGTCCCAGGCCAGAGCCGCATAAGGGAGCGGCTCCTCCTCTACCAACAAAGAACTTGGCAACAACGGCAAGTTCTTCGGCACGTAGAGGCCACCGTCAGGGGCGAGGCCCGCGGAGAAAGCATCGAAAAATCCTACTGCGTCAGAAGCGCCGCGCGTTGAAACGTATTCCATAAAATTGAAAAGAGTGAGAAAAACTTAGTGGGAGGGTAAAGCGCTAGCTCAAATCTTCAACGCGAATGACAACAGGATCGCCCTGCACAGAATCCTTCTGGCGAATCTCTGTCAGCGCCTCCTGCACTCTACCAAACTCCGCATAGTGCAGCATAAGGACGATAGGCGCATATGATTCTTCGTGATCCTCAGGCTGGATCACCGAGAGAATACCGACATCGTGTTTACCCAGAATCGTGGCAATTTCACCAAGGACGCCTGGGTGGTCGTCAACCTGCAAGCGGATATAGTATTTTGAAACCGTCTGCTCGACAGGGATGAGCTTGCCATAGAGCTCGTGAGTGATGAAGCCTGAGCCCTGCTCACTATCGATGCGGTCAACTGCATCTGCGATATCGCCGATGACGGAGCTCGAGGTGGGATCCTGCCCAGCTCCAGATCCATAAAAGAGCGTCTCCCCCACAACGTCTCCCTTCACCATGATCGCATTGAAAGCGCCTTTCACAGACGAGAGGATATGGTCTTTTGCGACAAGAGAGGGCTGGACACGAACTTCCATAGCTCCGGATTCCTCATGCAGCTGAATAATCCCGAGTAACTTGATTCGGTAGCCCAATGTCTCGGCGAAATGGATATCTTCACATCTGATAGATTCTATGCCCTCAACATGAACACCATCTGCCGGGACCCAACATCCATAGCTGAGTGAGGCGAGAATAATTGCCTTATGTGCCGCGTCCCAGCCGTTAATATCGAGAGTAGGATCGGCTTCCGCATACCCAAGCTGCTTGGCTTCTTCCAACGCCTCGGGATAATCGAGACCAGCCTCCGTCATGCGGGTGAGGATGTAATTGCAGGTGCCGTTAATGATACCGAAGACTGACTGGATATGGTTGCCCACTAATGATTCCTGGACAGTTTTAATGATCGGAATCCCCCCAGCTACCGCTGCCTCATAAAAGATGGGACGATTATGCTGACTGGCGATAGCGAAGAGTTCCTGTCCTCTTTCAGCAAGAAGCGCTTTGTTCCCCGTAACAACAATCTTGCCTGCCTCGAGAGCGCTTTTGACGAAATCGAAGGCTCGGTCAATACCTCCAATCAGCTCAACTACGAGGTCCAGCTCCTCATCGTCTATGATGTCATTTAAGTCGGTGGACACGATACCCTCCGGCAAAGCGATAGACCGCGGTTTATTCGGATCACGGACGACGATACGGGTGATCTGCAGGTTACGACCTGTGCGTTCGCGAAGAAGAGAGCGGTTTTTCTCGATGTTCTTGTAGACCCCGGCACCAACGTTGCCGAAACCTGCCAGACCAATCTTGAGAGTGGGGAATTCCATGTGCATACAGATACCGCCACCCGCCGCAAGGCAACCGGATTCTTTCCCAATTCGTTTTTCTCCCAAAAACCAAAACATACGGCATTGCGCGCTTTTTATTCGGGTTTTCGCATGCTACAGCTTCCCGCCTATGAAAAATTCCTCCTCCTTTGTTGCCTTGCCCGCCGTGAGTGCCGCTTTTCTACTCATTGTGTCCTGTGCCCCGAAAACAGAGGGTCCTATTTCCAATCAAGATGATGGATTTATCGACCTGTTCAACGGGAAGGATCTATCGGGATGGACAGAAAACCTAGAGAACGAGAGTTCCTTTGCTGTTGTTGACGGAGCAATAAAAGTCGATGGAGCTCGCAATCATTTGTTTTATTCTGGAGAAGTTGAAGATGCCAACTTCACGAATTTTGAGTTACATGTGATCGCAAAAACGCAACCGAATGCAAATGCGGGGATCTTCTTTCACACCAGATTTCAAGAGAAAGGCTGGCCCTCCGTAGGCTATGAAGCCCAGGTAAACGCTTCCCACAAAGATCCTAAGAAAACGGGCAGTATCTACAACATCAGGAATATTCTCACCTTTCACGAAGGGACGAGAGCATTCGAACCGATGCCTGCTGATAAAGTCTTCGAGAAGGCTCCCCATGCTGACGGTGAATGGTTCGACTACAAGATCCGCGTGAATGGCAAGAAGATCGAAACTTTCGTCAACGGCGAACAACTCGTCGACTACACCGAGGATCCCGCTGATTTTCACGAAAAATTCCCTGAACGCAAACTCTCTAGCGGAACATTTGCTATCCAGGCTCATGACCCTGAGAGCGTAGTGTTTTTCAAGAGCATTCGCATAAAGCCATTGCCATAAGGCAGGGGCAGCGAGGAAATTGCAGTTGGAATGATTGGCCCTTGCCGATGGCAGGGGCAGGATGTTTGGTGCGCGGAAACAGACATCCAAACGTCTTGACCCATATGAAACCCGCTGCAGAACAACTGTCTATCCTCACCCTTGGTTGCGCACAAATCCTTAGCGAGAAAGAGCTGCTCAAAAAGCTAGAAAAAGGCACGCCTCTGCGCGTAAAACTGGGAGTAGACCCTACCTCACCAGACTTGCATTTCGGCCACAGCGTTGTGCTAGAGAAGTTGCGCCAGTTTCAGGAGCTGGGCCACCAAGCCGTTCTCATCATTGGTGATTTCACCGCTCAAATCGGGGATCCAACCGGACGTTCCAAAACTCGCCCCCCCCTTTCCCGAGAAGACATTCTGGCTAATGCGGAAACCTACAAGGAACAGGCCTTCCGCATCCTCGACCGAGAGAAAACGGAGGTAGTCTTCAACGGGGAGTGGTTTGACAAGATGTCCTTTTCTCAGGTCATCCAACTGAATGCCCGCGTCACTATGCAACAGATGCTGCAGCGAGAAGACTTCAAAAATCGCATCGCCAATGACCAAGAAGTGCGCCTACATGAGATCCAATATCCCATTGTCCAAGGCTGGGACTCAGTAGAGGTTCGATCAGATGTCGAGCTCGGCGGGACGGACCAGCTGTTCAACATCCTCGTCGGTCGTGATCTACAGAAATCAGAGGGCATGGAGTCTCAGGTAGTCATGTGTCTGCCGATCCTCGAGGGACTCGACGGCGTGCAGAAGATGTCCAAGAGCCTCAACAACTACGTGGGTATCACCGAACCGGCGGGAGAGATGTTTGGGAAAGTAATGAGTATCTCGGATGACCTCATGCATCGCTATTCCATTCTTCTTCTTGGCGAAGAAATCGCTGCCGATGCCCACCCTCTCGAGGCAAAGAAAAGCCTGGCAGCAGCGCTTACAGCCCGTTACCACGGGCAGGAAGCAGCCGAGGCGGCCCTGTCTAATTGGAACAACCGAGGAAATCTCAATGAAGTAGAGCTGCCTAGTTTTACGCTGCCTGCCGATCGTCAAGATTTGCTAGGCATTGTGCAGGCGGCTTTTGCCTCCCTCGAAGAACCAAAATCAGGCTCTGATGTTCGCCGCCTCATTCAACAGGGTAGTATCCAGATAGATGGCGAAAAGCTTACCGACCCCAAGGCTGAGCCATCTCCCTCAGCCGGGGCTGTGCTCAAGCTTAACAAGAAGCGTAGCGTTCGCATTGCGTAGTGGGCAGCGTCTTTGGAAAAAGGGATCCGCGAATTTCAGGAAATAGTGCACCCGCGTAAGGTTACCCTTGGCGCTTGCGCTCC
>JAHDIL010000202.1 GCA_020630835.1 Verrucomicrobiota bacterium | reverse complement strand
GTCCATCATACCCGCGTTGGTCTTGTCACGGAGTGTTTTAATAAGTTCTACAGTGATAGCCATGAGTTTGGTAATGTTGTAAGGAGGAAGGATCCTAAAAATTGATTGATCAACCGCCACCCCTTCCGCGTGACGATTTTGCCGACTTCGCTAACTCGGGATGCCTATTCAGCGCCGAGAAGAGGGTAGCCGGTCTAACTGGGCTGGCTTTCAACCCAGCTAGACGAAAGTTAGTAGTTACGCCTGCGCCAGAAGCGGAGTGATCAGCTTTTGCAGGATGGTGCGAATAGAACGAATAGAATCATCATTACCGACTACAGGGTGGTCGATAAGATCCGGATCAGCGTTCGAATCCACCATAGCAACGATAGGGATGCGTAGCTTACGCGCCTCGTTCACCGCATTGTATTCACGAGCGGAATCAACGATGACGATGGCGTCAGGGAGCTCTTCCATGCTGCGGATACCGCCAAGACGGAGCTGAAGCTTACGCTTTTCGCGATTGAGGGAGGCCAGCTCCTTTTTACTCATTTTTTTGAAATCGGGAGATTTCTCCAAATTTTCGAGATATTCCATGCGTCCGACAGAGCGCCGAACTGTCTCGAGGTTGGTCAGAGTGCCTCCAAGCCAACGGTGATTAATGTAGAAATGACCTGTGGCCTCAGCAGCTTCGCGCACGGCGTCCTGAGCCTGGCGCTTGCAGCCTACGAAGAGAATGTGCTTCCCCTTGGCAGCAAGACCAGAGAGATAGTTCCCAGCAGAGTCCAGTTGCTCCGCTGTCTTCTCGAGATTAATGAGATGGATGCCGTTTTTCTCTCCCAGGAGAAAGTGACGCATTTTGGGGTTCCACTTACGGGATTGGTGACCAAAGTGGACACCAGCTTCGACGAGTTCTGCAATCAGTTCGTTTGACATAGGTAATGGTGAAGTCCTTCTAGCAGGGCTTCTGTAGGGGTTGAAAGGTGTCGCCTTAGGAACCTGATTTCAGAGAGAAGTCGGAAGACGACCACGCTCAACTTTCGTTTTTAGTAGGGGCGACCGAGTCAGGCGCGACGATAGTCGACGCACTTGAAAAGAATTCAAGTGCTAATTACCTGCGAATGCGGCCCCGGTCTTGTGAGGGTGGAGCCAGCAAGGGAAGATGGGCGCAATCACGGGGTTTGTCTTCCACGAAGAATGCCGCTACGGGAATTGTATGAGGTCTTTTTTCTCCCTATGTCTCGGGCTCATTGCCCTAGTGGCTTCGGTAACAGCCGAAGACTCCCCCAAGGCTAAGAACGTCATCATTTTTCTCGTCGATGACATGGGCTGGAGGGATCTCGGTGTAACTGGGAGTGATCTCTACGAAACACCAAACATCGATCGGCTCGCGCAATCGGGGGTGCTCTTCACCCAAGCCTACTCTGCCTGCACCGTTTGCTCCCCCACCCGTGCGGCGATGCTCACCGGAAAAAGCCCGGCTCGCCTCCATATCACCGACTTTATCACCGGTTTTCCTGCCGAGAACACGACTCTAACGATCCCGAACTGGAAAAAAGTCCTTCCTCACGAGGAAATCACCCTAGCCGAGATGCTGAAACCACATGGCTACCAGACGGCACATGTAGGAAAATGGCATCTCTGCAAACGCGAAAATTCTCCCAAAGGCGTGCATCGCCGCTTCATCGCAGACATTGATTTCTACCCGCAATCTCAGGGCTTCGACATCAATGTAGCTGGGAACGAAAACGGAGCGCCTCCGTCGTATTTCTGGCCCTATGGGCGCGGCAAAACACTTGAGCTCAGAAAGGACAACTCGATTTATGACACTCTGCCCAATGAGTCACCCGAAAAAAATCGTGAAGGGGAATACCTAACAGACCGACTCACCGACGAAGCGATAGGCATTTTGGGGGAATTCAATAAAGCTGATAAACCTTTTTTCCTCTATTTCGCCTACTACAACGTTCACACACCAATCCAAGCGCGTCCTGATTTGCTTAAGAAATACCAGGCGAAGCTTGCCGGGCGCGATATGTCTCAGCAAATCCACAAGGACGCAACTTATGCAGCAATGGTAGAGTCTGTAGATGAGTCGGTAGGGCGTATTTTGGCAGAGCTGGACAAACTCGGCAAATCTGACGACACGATGATTATTTTCACCTCGGACAATGGGGGGCTCGACCCCAGCTCTAGCGCAATCACAGAAAATGCGCCACTGAGGCAGGGCAAAGGCAGCGTCTATGAGGGCGGCGTGAGGGTTCCAGCCATCGTATCCATCCCAGGCAACCCTGGAAACGGGAAAGTAAGCCCGACTCCAATAATCACCATGGACTATGTGCCCACTATTTTGGAGACCCTTGGTTTCGAAGCGCCGGAAGCCCTCGAAGAGCAATTCGATGGCATGTCGCTCTCACCTATCCTAACAGCACCCGAGAAGCCCAGCGCTCTAGCTGATCGGGACTTGTTCTTCCACTACCCCCACTATCATACTCAAGGAGGGTTTCCCCATACGGCTATCCGTTCAGGTGATTTCAAGTATTACGACTTCCACGATGACTCTCACCCCGAGCTCTATAATCTAAGCGAAGACATTGGGGAAAATCGAAACCTCACTCGAGTCGATCGGAAAACAGCTGAAAGGCTACAAAGGAAAATCGAAGCTTGGCGCGAAAAGGTCGGAGCACAAATGCCAACGATAAACCCGAATTTCGATCCATCAAAGCCATCAGGGCGACCTGGGACCTTTCTCGCCCCTCGGCGCGACTAACAATAGTCTGCGCAGCAGCTGTATGCCGTAAAACCAGCCCCAAAGGCGGTCAACCAGAGGCTAGCCGTATCCCCGGTCTTTAACTGCCTCTCGAGGGCGAACAGGACACTGGGGCTACTCATATTTCCGCATTCCCGCAGCACTTCGCGGCTGTGGCAAACCTCTAGAGGCAACTGAGCCTCTATAGCATCTAGGACGTCGCGCCCACCCGTGTGGCTAAGGAGCCTGCGCCCACTCCCGCCAGCATGAGGGTGACGATATAACGTTTCCACAGCTCCTGCGGCGAGCGCTGGCACGGTCCTGTGCAGCTGATTCTTCAACTTCCCATTTTGATTTACGAACCGAATTTCTTCACGATGATGCGGCTGGTGATAGGATTGAAAATGATTGATCGACCATCCCCCTGCCTCGCCCGCGACCTCTCCAGTAACAACCGCGGCAGCGGCTCCATCCCCGAACAAACATAGGCTCACAAGGACGCCCGGATCATCATCCGCGTAGAAGGCAGCTGAGGCTAGCTCGACGGCGACCACCCCTACACGAGCACCGGGTCTAGTTCTAACCATATTCTCTGCCGCCCTCAATGCTGGGATAGACGCCCCGCACCCCAGACCCACGAGATCAATCATCTCAATGTCAGGACGGCAGCCGAGGGACTCAGCGACAAAGCTGGTCACCCCTGGGCAAAGGTATCCTGTGCACGTGCATATAACCAGCGCATCAAGTTGATCAGCCGAAAACCCAGCTGTATCAAGCGCTGAGCACAGCGCCTGCCCAGCCAGCTTGGGCGCCTCTCGCTCAAAATCTCGATTCAGATCGCCCGCATCTTTTTCAAAAACGGCGTTGGGATCGTCGGTGGCGAAGTGGCGGGTTTCAATACCGTGGTCAGCCTCCAGGATCCGCTGCAAAATAGACTGAGAACGGGTGCGAAGCTGTGAAAACCAGGGAGCCTTCTGATACCAATCCCAAATTTCTGCTTGGGTGTAGCTATGATCGGGTAGCGCGGTCGAAAGAGAGAGGAGACGCATGGCAGGAGGAAAAGATCAGGGAGAAGTTAGCTGCGCAAAGCCTTGGCCAGGCGGTGAAACGGAAAAAAGCCACTTGCTACAAGGGCGCGGACCATCACCTGCCCAGCAGGATGGATTAGGAAAGGATGCAGAAAGAGCGAGAGACTCATGCGACGAGAAAATTTTGTGTGTAGGCGAGCCGCGATCTGCTCACATTGGGCTGACCAACGCTCGTCGTCTTCGGAATGCGCCCCCCCTTGATCCGAGAGGAGGATATTCGCCGCCAGATCAGCTGCCTCGAAAGCCATGGACATGCCGTTTCCCGTAAACGGAGGAATCATCCTCTCAGCATCCCCTAGAAAAAGGGGGGGACATTCCCCCGCCCTAAAAGGCGCGGAATGCACCGAGCGACTTGCTCCAGACTGGGCCCCTAGCTGAAAAGCCGCTACCGATGACAGTGACTCACTATCCCAATCAGCTGTTCGCATTGTTTCCGCCAGAGCTGGCGGCATCATCTGGCACAGCAGAGCAATGAATTTTCCCAATTTCGCGTCAGAGAAAGCAGGGTCAGGACCGATGTCACGGATAGCCGTTTTTTTAAACAATCCACAAACATTTACTCGACCGCATTCTACTGGGCAAAGGCCTACGTATGAACTCTTGCCCAACCACATCTGCTTGCTCCTACCCCTTTGAGGGGGGCTTTCAGTCCTACCCGACTCTTGGTAAGCGACCCGCTGTCCA
>JAHDIL010000201.1 GCA_020630835.1 Verrucomicrobiota bacterium | reverse complement strand
AGCCACAGGAATAGCCCCCCCTACATAGCCTACGCCAGCTCCACGAGTAGTGACCGGTATCCGATACTGGTGGGCGATACGCATTACTGTCTGCACATCCTCAGCCGACTGAGCATGGACAACGACATCGGGGCAGGCCGAGGCATACCAGCGGTCGGTGCCCATCTCCTCTCTCACCGCCCGATCAGTCACTACACGATGGTCATCGAGAGATTCTCTCAACAGGGAAATCCAATCTGCTTTCGTTTTATCGGAAGTGCTCTGCATAAGAGAGGAAGGGACAATAGTTTGCTAGTTTCGCCAGCGGAAACCAAACATAGAGGTCTTATTTTCCCCGTGGCTTCGGCTACGGGAAACTTCTTGCAAGCCCTCTCTGCCTATTCGTCTATTAGGAAACTATGACCGCTGCTGATACGCCCGCTCCTGAGGAGGGACAACGATCCCTCTTTGTCATCCTGTGGGTGCAAATGCAGAATGCCTTTAATGACAACTTCGTAAAATTCGTTCTCATCGGCTTGGTCATGAACGTGGCAGCCCACTCAAAGCTAGGGGAGCAGATCGAGTTCATCCTCGCTGCCATGATCCCGCTCCCGTTTATCTTACTAGCACCCGTGGCTGGCTTTATGTCTGATCGTTTTTCTAAGCGTTCCGTTATCAACGCCTGTCTGCTCGGGCAACTAGCGCTCTTCGCGACAATCCTAGGCGCTATTTTTCTTAAGAACGTCCCGCTCGCTCTTGTTGGCTACTTTTTGCTAGCTGTCCAATCGACAGTATTCTCGCCAGCGAAACAGGGGATTCTAAAGGAACTGGTCGGCGCACAAAGGCTAGGCTTTGCCAACGGTCTAGCTTCTATGCTGACCATGGCAGGCGTCCTTCTCGGTATGTGGGTAGCGGGTATGTGGTTCGACGGTCGACTGGCTAACCTCAATAAAGCCAGTATGGCCATGCCCAATGGCTGGGAAGCAGCATCGATGCCTATCATGGCCGCCACTATTGGCTGCCCGCTAGCTCTCTCTCTCGGTTTACTGCTACGAAAAACCCCCGCTCACCCAGAAGTGCCATTCCACAAATCGGTTTTCTATCAGCACTTTGTCGATCTGAAACGTCTCTGGCAGAAAGATGACATTCGGAAGTGTGCCCTCTTCGTCACGTTCTATTGGATGGTGGTAAATTTCCTTGGAATCCTGTTTTTCCAATTCGCCGAAGTCCTCAATCCCGATGCCGGCGCGGCAGGGCGTTTATCTGCGACGGCAGCCATGTTGTGGTGGGTAGGTGGAGGCCTGATCGCGGGAAGCTTGGCGGTTTCCTTACTCTGTCGAAAAACTTATCACTTGGGCTACTGCGTGCCTGGCGGTCTCGCCATGGCGCTAGGTATGATCGGACTGTGCGTTTTCACTGTTTCCTCTCCACTCTGGAATGTAAGCCTTGCCTTTATCGGTCTAAGTAGCGGTTTTTTTATTGTTCCGCTCAACGCTCACCTCCAGGCGCTTGCCAGTGATAATGAGCGCGCAAGGATACTATCAGCACTAAATGTGATGACAGCAGGCTCCGGCATCATCGCCATTGGCATATCTAACGTCATGGCAACTTCGGGGCTACCCGCCTCTCTGCATCTAACTCCCTTCATCGTAGCAACGGTCATCGTGGCACTGCTCCTTCCACGAAAACTCCGCCACTCTGCACACTCCTAGACCTAGTGCTGCGCATAACCTTCGCATGATTGCCTATCTCGTCCGCGGTATCTTCACAATCCTGCTCCTGCCCTGGGTGCAGTTACTCTATCGCGTCCAAAAATTAGATCGTCACCATGTGCCTAAAGAAGGTGGTGTTCTCCTTCTAAGTAACCATGTCAGCTACATAGATGCTTTCATTATCTACCTAAGTTGTCCGCGTCCGGTAAGGTTCGTCATCTTGGACAACTATATGAAGGTCAAGCCAATCGCCTGGTTTCTTCGCCTTTTTGGCTGCATCCCCATTCACCCGAAACGGGCCCGTGAAGCCATCGACCGCACTGTCCAAGCCTTAAAGGAAGATACTGTCGTCTGCTTATTCCCTGAGGGCGGACTCACGCGCACAGGAGTCTTGGGAGAGCTAAAAAAGGGATTCGAAATTATTATTAGAAAGTCAGAATGCACAACTGTCCCCGTCTACATGGACGGCTTGTGGAGCTCTATTTTTTCCTTTGAGCGCGGAGCTTATTTCAAAAAATTGCCAAGAGGGCTAACCTGCCCTCTCCAGGTAGCATTCGGAGAACCGATAACCGACCCGAAGAAGGCGACAACCGCCACTGTCCGAGAAGGTATCCTGATGGCTTCGCATCGTGCCTTCTGTGCTCGCCCCTCACTACAAAACTCTCTGTCTCGCCACATCATCACAAACCTCAGGAGAAAAGGCAATCGTGCTTTCTACAGTGAAGTCGACCACAAGATTACGACCAGCTACTCTCGCAGAGAAATGCTCGAACTCGCTCTACGATTCCGCGCTCAGGTAGAAGAGGTCACCACTCAAGAGGATATCGCAATCGTTCTACCTCGATCCCCGGAGTGTCAGGCGCTTCAGCTAGCCTGCTGTCTCGCAAATCGCCGCGTGACTCTCTTTCCTCACTCAGAAGATCAAACTGAGCTGCGGAAAATTGGCTTATCGATAGGCAAAGAAAATATTCAGACCGTAATCACCGACCAAGCCCACGAGGCATTTGTAACAGAGTATGCGCAAGTAGCAAAGTTGAGAGTTTACACGGTCGAGAATCTCGTTGAGCGACACGGATCCGCCTTTCAACTAACATCTGCGATCAAGTCTCGCTTTCTACCAGTCCACACGTTAGCGTCCAAGGGGCTCGTGCATCCGCTGGATTGGACTGCCCTGCGACTCTGGGACCCAGAAAACCCGGCAGAACTTATAGAGCTATCAGAGCGACAGATCATCTCCAACGCTCTACAGATCACCGGATCACATTTCTTTCAGCTGGATGAGCGGATCCTTTGCGAAAGTTCAGCTGCCAGTATTCATGCTCAGTTTATGGGTATGTGGGGGCCGCTATTTACCACAGCGACGACAGGCAGCCGCAAGAAGGCTTCGCGCAAACGAGAGGAGTCTCTACCCACGGCTATCGGCTCACTAAGTCCTACCCTACTCGTGGGCTCTCGTGAGAATTACGCCGAGATTGGGTCGCACTCCTCGCTAGGTAGCATTCCTTACGGGATCTTGTTCAGCCCTGACGGCCCTGCCTTCCTCGATCTAACTGGAGATGGTATCGCCCCATGCCCTGTCGTGGGGGGATGGTCAGATAAAGGAGGCGTTCTTTCTCTAAGTCGAACAGCACCAGATCTTGAGGGCGGAGTGAATCATCAACCACAGGCGGGCGCGAAGAACAACAGTGTCGGTCGTGCACTCCCAGGGACCGCACTCAGGACACAAGATGATGCGCTCTTCTACCTCCCGCCCTGGAGGGAAGCTACAGCAGAAAGTTGGATCCGGTTTCCAGACGAGACAGAGCTGGATGACGAAGGCTTTTTGTTCTTGCCTGAGGGTAGAGCTTAGGCTTGAAGCGTCCCAGCATTGCCACGCGTAGCCGCGCCCCAAAAGGTCTTGAGGCAACGAAGTGCCAGCCTATTTCAAATCAGCTGACTCTAATCGCTCTTCGCACTCACAAGCTTCTAGTGTGTGCAGACCATCTTCCCTTCGACTGATTTTAGGCGACGAAACCAAAGGAATTTTTTTCGGAGCCATGGGTGCTCGTGGTGAAGCTGCGGATCCCCGAAATCACGCCCGTCCCGGTGGCCTACCAATAATATCTCTCCAGCTCTTTCATAGCGGACATCGAACTCCCCTGACATACGACTAACCAACCTTTGGAGCTCGAATGCGGGTAGGATATTATGACTGGGGTTGGCAAACTGCTCGATACTGCCAGGCCGATTATCAGGGTCCAGAATGGGCGGTTTAGAGTCCAACACGGTAACCAGATCTATCTGATAGGGGAGCAAGTCGATACGTTTCAAGAACCAGTGGTTACTCTCCCCTTCACTACGCAAGTTGCTATACATGGAAAAGGAGGTCTGCGTCTTTCCGCCTACCCATGTCCAGCATCCGTTGATAAAAATAATACCCAGTGGCACCCAATACAGTCCATTCGGTCTCTTAGCCCGGTAGGTAGAACTTGTGAAAGAAGCCTGACGTCCAAGTGAGATGTATTTGCCTATCGCCCAGAGACCGAGACAAAAACATGCCCAAAAACCAACGCGATTAGACATTCCGAACGTTTCATAATTTCGGCCCAGCTTCACGTAGCAAATCGCCTGCAGCGTTAGCGCGCAAAGAAACACGCCTACCATCACCCAGGCTCGCTTTTGATGTTGCGATCGATCCGTGAAGAGGCGTCGCGACATTTCCTCCCTCTCCTCCTGTGCTAAGAAAGCTGGAAGAACTGCGATAACGAGAGCCGTAAAGCTGTAAATACCGGCGGCAGGATGAATAGCCAACCACAGATGAAACGCCAACGCTGTCAAAACGCCCAACCACC
>JAHDIL010000200.1:1582-4530 GCA_020630835.1 Verrucomicrobiota bacterium | reverse complement strand
GTTGCCTACCTTTCCTTAATCATTTGCAAAAATTAATAAAAAGACGACTCTTGCGTCTCTTATTTGAGAGATTTTTTGTGGATGATGGTGATTGTTAAGAGAAAAGAGCTTTCTAGAGCCATAGTCACGGCTCTTGGGGTGGCGTGTATCGTCTTTATTGCAGATCTGGCCCAAGCTCAAGGGCAGCCCTATCAGTCCACTTTTTCGGGTGCGATGACAGCGGATCAGTATAAGATGATGCAGCTGCAGAACCAAGCCAATCAGTCGTCGGGTCAGGCAGCCGCGGCATCTATGGCTCGCAGTGCCAACCTCCAGCTCCAGCGCCAGCAGGAGCAGGCACAGGTGAGTCGAGCCGCTGAGCTGAAGCGCGTCAAGGCTCAGGCTCGTGAGCAGATGCGCTATGAACAGGCGGCGAATGCTTACCAACCAGTGAGTGCGGGCCAAATCAATGGCATGCAGCGTCGGGGGCAGATGGTGCGAGGCAGTGTTCCAGATGAATTCCTCATGTCGCTCCTCGAACAAGAGCGTGCGGAAGCCACGCGGCGGAAGAAAGAGAAACCACGCGGGTTGAGCCGCTTGAACCCTTTCGCAAAGCGCCGGGATGAACCTGCCAGTGGGATCGACTGGACTTTGTTTCAGGATGCGGAGCCTGAAGTTACGGGACTGAGGATGCCCAAACCTGACCGGCCCATTGGTGAGCCGAGGCCTGATGAGCGAGCCGGTAACTTGCAACCTGATTTTTTGCAGCAGTCGTCCGCCCGGGCCACCAGTTCGGGGCCTGGTAGTGGTCTCAAATCAATGGGTGGAAAAATCCTGGGCGCTCCCGGGAAGTTGTTCTCTCGCGGCGCGAATGCAGTGGGGAATGCGACATCTCAGATGGCAGAATCAGCCAGTCAAGTGGGCCGTAGTTCGGAACGAGCACTCACCAACACAAGCACTCGGGGCGTGAGCCAGTTGCCGCGGACTAGCCAAGCCGTCGCCTCGGCTGGAGCGGCCGCCACGGTTGGTTCGTTCGGCGGGCAGGCAGCTGCTCCAGTCGGCGCGGCGACAGCGGCTCTATCGCAGTCTGTGGCGCCAGTTGTTCAAGCGGCTCCCGAGCGACGAGGCTTACTTGGGCGTAATAAAACAGAGACTCGCCAGCTTGCGTCTCTACCGTCCATCGAAAAGGAAAAGAAAAGAGGGCTCTTCGGCTTTGGCCGCAGGAAAGCGGGACCTGAGCCGGCAGCACTCACGGGGAGTCTCTTTCCGGATGAGGTTATTGATCAAAATCCAACCGGGGGGCAGCTTCGGAGCGGGTATGTTACTCCTGAGTCGAATCGCGCAGAGGAAGGTTTCGCTACCAGCAGTGTGGCGCTGCCGAGCTTAGAGCACGAAAAAGAGCGTCGCGGTTTCTTCTTAAAGAAGTTGAAACCTAGTTTGCCAAAGGTTTCAGCTTCGAAGATCGGCGGCGGCGGTTCTGCTGATGTGCCTACTCTCACCACGATTAATCGTCTTGGCACAGATATTTATACGCTCACCGGAACCGCCCAGTTTATGGCATATGGTGAAGGACAGATGGATGCCGAGATCCGTTCCTTGCCCGCTGGCACGAGAGTGCGAATGACCAAGCCGGGCGAAAAGTGGGCTGGAATCGTTCTCGCTGATGGATCTCAGGGGATCGTGCAGAACAGGGACCTACAGCCTGCCGCCAATTAGGCAAAGCTCACAGGGCTATGGTTGAAGCCCACTCCTTGTTGGCTAAATACCATTCTATCGTCCTGTCGAGTCCCTCATCCAAGTCGGTCAGCGGTTCCCAGTCGAGCAGGCGTTTGGCCTCTGCGATATCGGCTGAGGTATCGATCATCTCGCTTGCTGACATAGGCTCCCAGCGGATCTCCGCCTTTTTCTGCAGTCGCTCCTCGATAGCGCGGATGAAGTCGAGCAGGGCAATAGGTTTCTTCCCCCCTCCCAGATTGATTGTATGGTGACCGTCCAGATTGAGAGCGGCGATCGTGCCGCGGGCGATATCATCTACGTAAGTGAAGTCTCGAGTTTGACTACCATCACCGAAAACGGTGAGGGGGCTGCCCTCGTCAATCCAACGGATGAAGCGGAAGGGGGCCATGTCGGGGCGACCGGCGGGGCCGTAGACGGTGAAATAGCGTAGCACGGTGGCGTGAATACCGAACAGGTGGTGGTAGGTGTAGGCCATCGTCTCCGCTGCTTTTTTGGAAGCTGCGTAGGGGGAAAGTGGTTTGTCGACCTGGCTGCTTTCTCGAAACGGCATGGGTTGGCCGGCATAGAGCGACGAGGTTGAAGCTTGAATCAGACGCCCGCATTCTTTTGCTCGCATGGTTTCCAGGAGATTGAGCGCTCCATGAGCATTTGTCGTGAGATAGACGTGTGGGTTTTCGATACTGTAGCGGACTCCAGCACGAGCTGCTAGGTTGATGACCGCGTCTATCGTAAATTCGCTGAACAGGTTTTGGACAGCCTCGAGGTTCTCTATGTCTATCGCTCGGAATGAAACATTTTGCAGACTCTCGATACCCTTGAGCCTATGCTCCTTCATCGCTACATCATACGCATCGTTCAGGCTGTCGATAGCGACTACCTCGTGACCTTCAGCGGCTAGTTGCTGAGTCACTTGATGACCAATGAAGCCTGCGGCTCCGGTGACGAGAATGCTCCCCATGCCGTTCTTTCCGTCAAAAAGAACAAAAGGGAAAGCGACTTTTTTAGCTGAGAAACACCTTTTTACCGTCGTTACGGGCGCTTTCGTAGATGGCACAGATTAGAGCGACTGCGCGACGCGCTTCCTGACCGTCGACACTGGGGGATTCTCCTGCTTCTATAGCGCGCACCACGTCCTCGAAGTTTAGCATGTGGCTGGTATAGTCTATCGCCTTAGGATCGTTAGCCCCGATGCCTTTAGCCTCGGAGTTCTGCATATGCTCGGCGCGTATAGT
>JAHDIL010000200.1:0-1572 GCA_020630835.1 Verrucomicrobiota bacterium | reverse complement strand
ATTGGAAATCCCAGACACGGAATTTATTGTCAGCTTGAAAGGCAGATCCCATGTCCCCGCAAAGATGGACCTCGGCGGGGTGTCCGTCAGAAGACCAGCATGCTGTTGACCCCTGAATCACGCCGCGGGCTCCGTTTTTGAACTCAAGGATAGCGACAGCCGTGTCCTCGACCTCGATCCCCTCGTGGGCTAGGCAGGCCATGCTGGCGCTCACAGACACGACATCTCCGGCTAGATACAGTAGCTGATCAATGGTGTGGATACCTTGATTCATAAGGGCTCCACCGCCATCCAGTGACCAAGTCCCGCGCCAGGCTCCCGAGTCATAATAAGCCTGATCGCGATACCACTTCACATAGGTGTCGCATAGGGTTAAGCGTCCGAAGCGGCCCTCATCGACCGCTTGTTTGAAAAGTTGGACGGAGGGGAAGAAGCGACGATTAAAAATCCCCGCTAGCGTGACGCCAGCTTCCTCGCAAGCGCCGATCATGAGATCGATACGCTCGGGGGTGACTTCGAGCGGTTTTTCACAGATAATATGTTTACCGGCTTTGGCAGCAGCAAGTGTGGGTTCTAAGTGAGCCCCACTCGGTGTAGCAATAGTGACGATATCTAGCTCCGGATCGTTGAGGAAAGCCTCTAAGTCTGTATAACCTATCCCGCCATGGTCAGCGGTAAGTCCATCGACGGCCTCCTGTCGTCGGCCATAAAAGCTGTGCAGTTCTCCGCCGCTCATCGCCTTGATGGCTTGAGCGTGGAAGTTCGCAATCATGCCCGCACCGATAATTCCAAATTTCATGATCGAAGGCTGTGGAAAAGTTAAACCGTTGCGCGGCGGTTTTTGATGAAGAAGCTAGTGGCACCGATGACCGCGAGGATGGCTAGGACCCAGATACCTCTGATGCCCCATGGTCCTTTGCCAAGCAACACCCAGACCGATCCAGTGGTGGCAATCGCAGTCGCGATGATCATCAGAATATTCCAGCGGATGGCGCGCACTCCTGTGATTCGGTCTTCGCCCAGAACTTTTTTGGAGTTCATGAGAAGGAGAAAAGAGAAGTAAGCGATCGGCAGCATCACTCCCCCTATAACAGAGGTGGGGATAGCTAGGGCCGCTTTGCTCGCTCCTGACCATAGGAAGATGGAACCGAGGAACCCGCCAATACCGGAGATAGCCGTGCCCAGCAGATGGATACCCCGGTTTCCAGGGCAATTGAAAATCTCGCAAAGCGTGAAACCGTTGATCAGCATCAAGATGATAATCGTCGAGAGAGCCATTCCCAGCACGCCGATACCAAACACGATCTGAGCGACTCCTTCGCCGGCAAGAGGCTCGAGAGAGCCTGCCAAGCTGCGGGTGTCTCGCTTAGCGATCATGGCAGCCATCTGACGATCAGCGAGTGGCAGTTCTGCTCTTGCCGCGATGAGGGCAGATTCATTTTCTTTCAATGCCGTAAAGGCATCGGCACCGATCTCATAGGCGATACGCTTGTCAGCGTTGCCGTTGTAAACACCGGCCATTTCTGGCTTTGGTTGCCCCTTTTCGTCGAGGATGTCATCGTATTCCGTATG
>JAHDIL010000199.1:1215-4540 GCA_020630835.1 Verrucomicrobiota bacterium | reverse complement strand
GCCAGTGGCGGCGGGGGCTCCCTCTCCCTGAGCGAATTCATTGCCCTCACGAAGATTACGGCAGCTGACTGAGATGAGGAGCAGACAGAAAATAGCAAAAACGACACGGAAGCCGCTGAAAAGGCTGTGAAACCAATAAAGCATCACCTAAATTAGCAGTTAAGAGACGGGAAACAACGGGAAATCAATGACGAATCAAGGTAGGGTAAAAAGCGTTTTACCCTCGGCGGTCTCGTCCCCGAGGTGACAAACGTAAGATCGAAACATGGAACAGCCCCCGGAACCTCCTCAATCGTTGCCGTCTGAACCTCAGACCACGCCTTCGCGGCAGCTTTGGTTTGAGCAATTCTTTGATCTGTCGATTCCTTGGGCCAGGCGAGAGGCGCTCGACCCGGTTCCTGAATCACTTAGGGGGAGACTTGCTATCCAGCTTTCGCAGGGCGTTACCATAGACAACACATTTCATCGAGAGAATGAATGGGTCACTCTAGACGATGAGATGGCGTTTCAGCGATTAGTCTCCCAGCACGCGCCAATCACGCAGATTATTTTGCCTCATTTCGACAGAGTCATTCCAGGCGGGCTCTTTATGCCTGAGGTCCAGGTTCCCTCAAGAGCGGGCGAACTGAAGACATGGCTTCCCCGGTTGACCAAGAGTTTGTTGGTTATCGTCGGTTGCTTAACCGCGATCATTGCTTTGCCAAAGTTCGGTTTGTCCCTTCGCGAATTCGGTATCGTATTCGCCATCATAGGCATCATGTTTGGGGTCTACCCATTTTTAGAGGCAGCCAGCCGTCTGTTTCGGCGTGTAGACAAGCTGCCGCTTGTAGAGCTCAATCGACGAAAAGCGCGCGCCCTATTCTTTGTTCAAGCGCTAGGGAAGCAGTCTAATACCGCTGTTCTCATTCTTGTGGCTGCGCCGGTTCTTGTTTTTCTTCTGCAGTTTTCCGGCTATCGAGAATCCTTATTCTACGAGGGAGCACTGCGCAGAGGTGTTGCGGCAGGTTGGCCAGGAGACCTTTTCCGGCTCTTGAGTCATGGTGCGCTTCATGATGGGATTATACATGTCGCGTTCAACATGATAGCGCTCTGGCAACTGGGTAAGGCCTGGATCCTGATGCGTGACTGGAGCTCTCTCTGGACGATCTTTATTGGTGGCATTGCGGCTGGCGGCTTGGCGTCTGCGTGGTTGAGCTCAGATGCTCCGATCATAGCGCAGTCTGTGGGCGCCTCGGGGGGAGTGATGGCAGTCCTTGGGGCACTCGTCGCTTCGGGCATGCTCGCTCGAGAGTCGGTGCCTGCCCATATTTGGCGTTCTGTTCTACAGATGACCCTAGTCATGATTATCTTTGGGGCCGTTTTTAGCAGCTTCATCGATAATGGCGCCCATGCAGGGGGCTTCATTTTTGGCTTCCTTTTGAGCTGCATTCTGGCTCGCTGCACGGAAATTCGTGGCCCTATCCAGTGGGCACTTTCTTTAGTTGCCGTGGTTTCCTTTGCGCTTTGGCTGGTCGTTGTTGGTAGGATGGTGTATCAAGCCGTTTTCCTTTCGTGAAAGAGAGAGAAACGGGCATTATGAGTTTCGAATCGCAGACCCCCGCTCAGACTTTACAAGAGCGCTTTCTTGCCGCTGTAGCGCAGCATCAGGCTGGAAAGGTGAAAGACGCACTCGCTGTCTACGAGGACTTGATAGATCTGCAGAGGTTCGTCTCGGCAGACGCCTTTAATCTCCGTGCCGTGGCTCTCTGGCAACTTGGTCGGGCACGCGAAGCTTCACCATGGATCCAACGTGCCGTTTCAGCACAGCCCGATCAGCTAACTTTCCAGCAACATGCTGGCTTCATCGCGCGCGACTTAGATGACTTTGCGGCCGCCACTGCTCATTTTTCTAAGGCGCTGGAGCTAGATAGCAGTTCGCCAGGTGCCTACCTAAATTTGTCGGGTAGTTTGCGCGAGGCGCGACTTCATGAACAAGCCATCCGCGTAGCTGAGGAGGGGCTCAAGAAATTTCCTGATGACACCCTGTTGTGGAACGTGTTAGGAAATGCCTTCTCCGATTTGGGGCGTCGGGCAGAGTCTTCCGATGCTTACCTAAGAGCAACGCAAAAAGACCCTTACCATTTTAACGCCTGGTCCAATTACGCAAACAGCCGCGCTTTCCAAAAGGGCAGCCTAGAGGATCAAGCTCTGTTAGATCGCCTGCTCACGATCGAACAGGAAGCGCCCGTGACTGGCGAAAAAGGCAAAAGACATCTCCATTACGCTATCGCGCGCATCTACCAACAGTGGGAGATGCCCAAGGAGGCGATGGATTGGCTGGCACGCGCGAACGGAGCGATTCCTAAAGATTTCCCTTGGGAAGCTTACGAAGACTACCTGCAAAGAGTGAGAACTATCTTCGATCAAGATTTCTTCCATCGATTGAAAGCTGAGCAGCCACAGGATACAGATGGATTCCGGCCTGTTTTTATTATTGGTATGTTACGCTCTGGCACCAGTCTGTTAGAGCGAATGCTGGGCATGCATCCACAATTGCAAGGGATTGGGGAAAGACCAGCTATCGGAGCGGATCGAGGGTTACCCAGAGTCCTTCCGGTCCGCTAGAGGTCCGGCATTCCGCTCCCTGGCGCAGATCTATCGAGAGCAGGTGGCGCGTTATCATTCCAATGAGAGGCAGCCTATCGATAAGATGATGACAAATTTCATGCATGTTGGGCTCATTCGCGCCCTGTTCCCCAAGGCTACCGTGATCCACATTTATCGAAATCCTTATGCGGTTTGTCTCTCCTGTTTTGTGCAGAACTTCGCCCGAGAACCAGCCTGGACGAAGACGCGCGACCAAATCGGACGTTACTACCGAGCTTATGTCGACATGATGCGGCACTGGTTGTCGCTTGATGGGCTCGAGATGCATCACCTTTCCTACGAGGATTTGGTGACACAGCCCGAGGTAGAAATGAGAAAGATTTGTCATCGGCTAAACCTCGACTTCGCACCAGAGTGTCTTCACCCAGAGCGCGCAGGAGGGATTATTAAGACGGCCAGCAATACTCAGGCTAGAAAACCGATCAGCACTACTAGCATAGATAGCTGGAAGGCGTATGCTCCTTATCTCGAGGAGTTGGAGCCTCACATCGGCAACGTTGACTGGAGTGAAATGATAGCGACCGGAGAGAAACCATGAGAGTGCGTATCGCTGAAACAGAAGACCGGCTGCTGCAGGCGTCTCTTAGACTCTTTGATTCAAGCGATCCTCAGGAGCAGGTCCGAGCTATCAATACCCTTAGGACAGAAGGTTACTTTGATATCAGCCATCACATGGCGG
>JAHDIL010000199.1:0-1205 GCA_020630835.1 Verrucomicrobiota bacterium | reverse complement strand
ACCCAGAAAACAGCGTTTATCAGGATCTCGTGTCGCGCTCCTATTGCAGGATGGGGGATTTTCGCAAAGGGCTTAGGCTCTATGACGAGGCACGCCAGAGCATCGAGTCCAAACAGAAATTCCTCAGAGCCTACCCCTTTCCAGAATGGAAAGGCGAATCGTTGAAAGATAAGTCTATCCTTTTGTGGGCCGAGCAGGGGGTGGGGGACCAGATCATGCAAGCGCGATGCCTAGAGCAAATTCTTGAGCAAAGCCCCCAGCGGGTAGTAGTAGAGGCAGATCCTCGCGTGTTCCCTGGGTTGCAGCGCAGTTTCCCAGAGGTCGAGGTAGCCGTTCAGACAGTGAGCTTACGAGACGAGTTGAAAGCGGCGGCCTTCGATTACCAACAATCGATGATGTCTGCCTGGGCCTGGACAGGCCATGCACCAGAGGATGTGAACTCTGCGACTCACCACAAACCGTATTGGAAAGTTTCAAAAGACTTACGTGATGGTTTTCAGACCGCCTGGGCCTCGAGAGGGTGGAAACGCAATGTCGGGATATCTTGGCATAGTAAAGCAAAGAAAATCGGACATCTGAAATCTATCAAACCTGAAGTTTTTCAGATCCTCACAAGCTGCCCTGAAATCTGTTTTCATTCCTTACAATACGATACAGCTCCTGCTGATCTGCAGAAGCTGGCGTCAGCGTTCCAGCGGCAGCTGCTATGTGATGGTCAGGGGGACCCGACAAACAATCTGGACCGCTTGGCTGCTCAGGTTGCCGCTATGGATGCCGTGGTCACCATCGATAATACGACAGCTCACCTGGCAGGAGCTGTCGGGACGCCATGCTTTGTCTTTCTGCCGAGGTTTTCTGACTGGCGATGGGGGATCGGCTCGGGAAAAACGTTTCTCTATGATTCGCTGACGCTTTGTCGCCAGGAGTCGCCTGGGAGTTGGGGCGCAGAAATGGCGAAGGCTCGTCTCTGGTTACAAGACGTTCTTGATTTCTAGATCCCGAACAGGGATCTCTCGATAAGAGCAGTGAGCCAGAGGGGACGGTCAGTTTATTCCCAGTCGCATTTTATTGCATTCTTTCTTGTGTGAAGATCAAGTTCTGTGGAACAGTAGCTCCTATGAGTGAATCGCTTTTCGCTATGGACGGCTCCATCCGTCCGGCGGTGCTCATTGCTGCCTATCGTGCGGGAATGTTTCCCATGGCTA
>JAHDIL010000198.1 GCA_020630835.1 Verrucomicrobiota bacterium | reverse complement strand
AGGCGATGTTTACTTCGCCTGTATCCCGCATGTTTGGATGTTGAAAGATACGGATGGAGACGATGCGGCTGACGAGAGAACATTTCTCCAAGGAGGCTTTGGTGTTAATGTGAGTCTCAGTGGTCACGATCTGAATGGATTCGCTTTTGGCCCTGATGGCCGCATTTATTTCACGGTTGGCGATCGCGGTTATAATTTCACCACAAAGGAAGGGGTGAGTTATAAGGCTCCTCACTCGGGCGGGATTTTCCGCATGGAGCCAGATGGAAGCCGTATCGAACTCGTGCATCGAGGCTTGCGTAATCCCAAAGAAATAGCCTTTGATCAATACGGAGCCGCCTTCTCTGTGGATAATAACGCCGATATGGGTGATGAGGCACGCATTGTTTATATGGTGGAGGGGGCGACATCGGGGTGGACCCGTGGAAATCAGAATCTAAACAATTTTCGTCCGTTTATCGATGTGGAGAAACGTCACTCTCCACCGTGGGTGCAGGAGAATCAGTGGGACCGAGCAGGGCCGTTCCGCTCGCGCTACTACCTGCCGCCTTCCGGCCATATCAGTAACGGGCCTTCCGGTCTCGCCTACAATCCGGGGGTGGGGCTGCCTGAGCGCTACGAGAACCAGTTCTTTATCTGTGATTATAGAGGGGCGCGCAGCTCCCTCATCGCCTTTGAGATGGTTCACGATGGAGGCGGGTTTCAATTGGCATCGAATGAAACCTTCTCTACTGGAATCCTCAATACCGATGTTGCTTTTGGGTATGATGGGAAGATGTATGTTTCTGACTATGTCGGTAGTTGGCCAACGTATGGCTTCGGCAATATTCTGACAATCAAGCACGAAACGGCATCAGCTAATCCCGCAATTGCTGAAGGGGCGGCTCTCATGAAAAAGGGGTTTGCGTCGCTTGAGGCTAAGAAACTTGCGAGTTTGCTCGCTCATCCTGATCAGCGCGTCCGTCTGCGCTCACAGTTTGAGCTAGCGAAATCGGTCGAAAACCGCAGTCACTTTGTCGCTGCGCTCGCTTCGACGAATTCGCTCGTTCATCGTTTGCACGGTGTCTGGGGGCTTGGGCAGCTGGTGCGAAAGCAGCAGAGTGATGAGTCGCTGAGCGCATTGCTCGAGCTTACCGAAGACTCCCATGCGCGCGTCCGTGGTCAGGTCTTTCAAGCTCTGGGCGAGGCCCAAAAGTCCGGCGAAATGGCCCAGGCTGTCCTCAATGCCTTGAACGGGGGGCTGAATGATTCGTTTAAGAATAACCAGATGCTGGCAGCCATTGCTCTTGGAAAGCAAGGCGGGGCAGATCAAGCCTCGAAATTAATTGATCTTCTGCGTGAGAATGACGGCCAGGACCCTCATGTGGAGCATGGCGCTGTGCATGGCCTGGTGCGCCTGACGGAGAACACCCCTGATTTGCTGACCGCTTTCGAGTCTGATGAGAGCGCAGCCGTTCGGATGGGGCTCGTTCTAGTCTATCGTCATCTCGCCAGCGATCGCTTGGCTAATTTCCTCAAAGATGATGAGCTCGCTGTCGCGGTAGAGGCGGCGCAGGGGATTAACGACCAGCTGATCGAGTCGGCCATTCCGGCATTGGCTTCGGCCACGCAGCTCCTGGGGAAAGCTAATTTGCTGACCGATTATCGAATCATTAACGCTATGTTGAGAGCGGGTTCAGGGGAGAGCCTGTTGCAGCTCTTAGCTACCGCCAAAAATGTCGATCTTCCTGAGGAGACCCGCACGGAAGCCTTGTTCGCTCTTGGCCGCTTTAAAGAGCCGTCAGAGGCAGACCCTACAACTGGTCTTATCCGTCCGCTCATGGGGGTGGACGGACGCTCTGAGTTGCTCGCACAATCTGCTGATGCTCTCGCCGGCGCGCTTGATCAAATCGTCGCTGCGTCATCGGGCACTATCCAGGCGAAGGCGGTGGATACCGCTATGAAACTCGATGTGAAACTGCCGGCGACTACTCTGAGAACACTGGCAAAAGGCTCCGCGCTGCCTCCTGCTGTGCGTCATGCCAGCATGGAGGCACTGGTCGCTCAGATAGGCGAGAAGTCAGCTCCACTGATACTGCAGTTGACCGGAGATAAAGAAGTCAGCGTTCGCCAAACGGCCTACCGCTTGTATGCCTCTATCAAGCCATCAGAGGCCGTAGGGCTGATGCTGGAGGTGCTAGACAAGAGGGGTATCAAAGATCAGCAGTCTGCCTATGCGGTCTTAGCTGGTCTGGCTTCACCGCAGGCGGCTGGGCGTATCGAGGCTGATGTGAAGCGACTTCGGGAACTGTCCTCGGCCGTTCAGCTGGATGTTCTGGAGGCAGCTCATGCTCGCTCGGAGGCAGAGGTGAAAGCGGCGGTGGCTGCTTACGAGGGGGCGTTACCCCCTGGAGATCTGATGGCTCCCTTTCATCTGGTCGCAGAAGGCGGTGATGTAGACAGAGGTCGGGACATTTTCTACAACAGCGGTGCCGCTCAGTGTTCTCGCTGCCACAAAGGCGAGCGTTATAGGCCGGGCGGGAACGCAGGTCCGAACCTGTGGAACGTGCCAAAGAGGGGAGATACCGCTTACCTAATCGAGTCACTGGTGGCGCCAAGTGCCAAGCTGGCTCCAGGCTATGCTACGGTATCCATGACCCTCAAAAATGGGGAGACGGTGGCAGGCACTCTTATGAAAGAGGATGCTGAGGAAGTGTTGATCAAGGACTTAGCTAGTGGTGAGGTTAGCTCCTACCTACGCGCTGATATCCAGTCTATGCCTCCAGGCATGTCGACGATGCCGCCGATGGGACTTGTGCTGCCAAAGACGGATGTCCGCGATCTTGTGGCCTACATGCAGACTCTCAGACCAGCGAAAAAAAAGAAATAGCTTACTAGAGACCGCTGGAGCCCTCCCGGATGGGAGGAGGCAAAAGCTAAAGAATTTTCTGCAAAAGGCATTGCCTTCTGCGCAGTTTCGATCGAAACAGACGGAGGATCAGGCATTGAATGATCCTCCTGTTTATTTCTAATCCTCCTCTCTGCTATGCAACTGGCCTGTCTCGATCTCGAAGGTGTTCTGATCCCGGAAATCTGGGTGAATGTAGCCAAGAAAACCCAAATCGACGAGCTGCTCGTCACCACGCGTGATATTCCTGATTATGACGAGCTCATGCAGCTGCGATTGAGTATCCTAGATAAGCACGGGCTGACGATTTCCGTCATTCAGGAAGTCATTGATACCCTCACTCCGCTCGACGGAGCGAAGGAGTTTCTCGATTGGCTCAAGGCGCGCTTTCAGGTCATTATCCTCTCTGATACTTTCTATGAGTTTGCGGCTCCTCTGATGCGCCAGCTCGACTACCCAACTCTTTTTTGCCACAAGTTGGAGATCGAGGAATCTGGCCGCATCTCGGATTACACACTGCGCATGCCCGATCAGAAAAGAGAGGCGGTGAAGCGTTTTCATGAGCTGAATTTCCAAGCGATCGCTGCGGGTGATTCTTACAACGATACAACCATGCTGACAGAGGCAGACCGAGGGATCCTCTTTTGTCCACCGCAGAACGTTATCGATGAGTTTCCTCAGTTTCCGGTGACCACAAACTACGAGGAGCTGAAGGCTGCTTTCCTCAAGGCGCAGGGAGAAATTACGGCAGGCTAAGAAGCCTTGCCAATTCAAGGAAAGGGGCGAAGGGTTGATCGGAACCCCCGCTTATCAGTGCAATCGGCATGTCTGTAACTTACCTAGAAGCAATCCGCGAGGCGCAGGCTGAAGCGCTTGCCTCGGACGATAGTGTTTACATCTATGGTCAGGATATCGCTGGGTTCGGTGGTGCCTTTAAGTCGACCAAAGGGCTAGCTGAGCGTTTCCCGGGGCGCGTGCTCGACTCTCCCATCAGCGAGGATGCTATGGTCGGCTCCGCTATCGGAGCCTCGATCGAGGGGATGCGCCCTGTGGTGGAGATGCAGTTCGCTGACTTCTCATCGGTGGCCTTTAATCAGATCGTTAATCACGCCGGGACGCATTACTTCCGCACGGGGGTTCCGTGTCCTTTGGTCGTCAGGTTGCCCTCTGGAGGCACGGAGGGTAGTGGCCCTTTTCACAGCCAATCTCTGGAGTCCATCTACGCGCATTTCCCTGGTCTCGTGGTGATGACTCCAGCTACTGTGGAGGATGCCTACTCGATGATGCTTGAGGCGGTAAAGATTGACGATCCTGTTCTTTTTTGTGAGCACAAATTTCTCTATTATCACCTCAAAGCAGATGCGCTGCCCAAGACGACTGACCCTGTCGGGACAGCTCGGATAGCCCGCGCCGGTCGTCATGTCACCATCGTCGCCTATAGCGCTATGGTGCATGAGTGCCTAAAAGCAGCTAGAAAGCTGGAGGAGCAAGGTTGGATGGCTGAGGTGGTCGACCTGAGGACGGTGAAGCCTATCGATACCGATACGGTGCTCGGTTCCGTGGCTCGGACGGGGCGCTTACTCTGCGTTAGCGAGGGCTTCCCCTGGGGGGGAGTGAACTCTGAGGTGATTTCTCGTGTTGTATCCGAGGGCTTCCACCTATTGGATGCGCC
>JAHDIL010000197.1 GCA_020630835.1 Verrucomicrobiota bacterium | reverse complement strand
GTCAAGTCTTTGGTCGATGGCTCTACCCTGAAACCCATTCGGTTCTCACTGAGCGAGCAAGAACGCAAACGGGTAAACAATTACCTGATCCAGTTCGAGCCAAATCGTCAGCATTTCACAACGACGACCCAGGAGAAAGGGAAGTCCGCTAAGACGAGCACCACGGCATTCAACTTTGATCAAGGCCGCGACCTGCTCTCGAGCATGCTTTATCTCCGCTCACTTGACCTCGATACCGGCGATAATGTCTCTATGGTAGTGACTCCTTTTAACAAGCCCTACCTAACAAACTTCACCGTTGCGGGGCGCGAAACGCATAAGCTACATGGCAAGGCCTATAGGACGATCCGGCTCGATACAACGGTGGGGAAGGTGAATCACGATCTCTCGATTAAAACATACGAGAAGATTAAAGGGGCTTCCGTCTGGGTGATCGATGATGCCTACCGCATTCCCATTGAGCTCCGCGTAAAAATACCTGTGGGATCCATATCGGCTCGCTTAACCGGGCTGGAGTGGTTGCAGTGAGCCTAGAGACCAGGCCTTTGTAGGCAGCTAGACTGGCCCGCCTCTGGGTCCGGCGGATGTCGCCTCACTTTTGATCTAACGCAGATTTGCGTCTTCTTCGCGCTATTGCGGATCCCCCTTCCCCATTGCTAACAGTGCTGATGATTCGTTTTTCCCTTTTCGCAAGCGTCCTGATCAGTTTAAGCACACTGAGCCTGGCCGAAGCCCCACGCCCCAACATCATTTTCATTCTTTCCGATGACCAGGGTGTCGGAGATGTGCAGGCACTCTGGGCTGAAGGCAAAATTGCTACGCCTCACATAGATGCTCTCGCGGCTGAAGGCGTCACCTTTACAGACGGGCATACGACATCAGGGGTCTGCACCCCTACTCGCTACTCAGTCCTAACAGGCCGCTACAATTGGCGCTCTCCGCTCCAGCGATCAGTCACCAGGGGCTACTCCCCCGCTCTCATCGAGACAGGTCGTCAAACGGTCGGAAAGGCGCTACAAGACGCGGGCTACCACACGGCTTGCATCGGTAAGTGGCACATCGGAATGGACATTTTTCTCAAAGACGGCACTCGGGCTGATGATAGGGAGACAGGAGGCAAACCTTACACTCAAGCCTGGGAGGTGGACTATGAGCGATCCATTGAGAACGGCCCTGTTGATCGTGGCTTTGATCATTTTTACGGCATCACGGCTTCTCTTGATATGCCCCCGTATGTCTGGGTAAACGACCGTAATTTTACCGGCATCCCATCGGAAACAAAAGCCTTCCACCGCCCGGGGCCTGCTCTCGCAGATTTCGAGGACATAGACGTTCTTCCTGAAATCACGGAGCGCGCTGTAGCTTACATCGGTGAGCGAGCTGCCGAAGCGAAAGCAAGCAGCGAGAAGCGAACTCCCTTCTTTCTCTATTTCCCTCTCAACGCGCCGCACACGCCTATCACTCCAAGTAAAGAGTGGCAAGGAAAGAGCGGTCTCAACGGCTATGGCGACTTTGTTATGCAGGTGGACTGGACCGTAGGCCAGATTACGGAAGCGCTCGAGAAGAATGGGCTCTCTGAAAATACCCTTGTCATATTCACAACCGATAACGGTTGCTCGCCTGCAGCAAAGTTTGATGAGCTAAAAAAACTCGCACATCTGCCCAGCGGTCCGCTTCGTGGAAACAAGGCAGACATCTACGAGGGCGGTCATCGCGTCCCCTTCATCGCGAAATGGCCAGCTATTGTTCCTGCCGGTAGTCAAGTCGATCATCTAGTCAGCCAGGTTGACTTCTTCGCAACAGCCGCTGAGCTAGCAGGCGGTGAGGTCTCGCCCTCAGCCGCAGAGGATTCATTTTCTTTCGCCAGTCTTCTTCGCGATCCGAAAGGAAAAGCCACTAGAACAAAAGGCATCATGCACTCGATCAATGGCAGTTTCTGTTATCGCGATGGTCTATGGAAACTGATCGTCGCCCCGGGCTCAGGCGGATGGAGCGTTCCGCATGCTGGCGCAGCTTGAGAGCCAGATCCGCGCCGGTCGCACAACCAAAGGACCAGAAGCGTCCAATGATGCAGAGGTTGTGCTTTTTAAATGATCTGAAAGGAGTGGCACAAAAGAGCGTAGATAGGCGCTATGCCGAACTCAACACGCCGCTGCTTCCTCTCCTCATTACCCTTACTCACTGGCTCCGCATTTGCCCATTGCTCAGGCCCAAAGCTTGATTGGCAATCTATCGTCATCGCAGCCCGCCAGCAGATCGGCGTCACAGTAGTCTACGATCCCGCTTATATAGCGCTAGATTATCCGGGCGGGGACATCCCTCGCTCGCGAGGAGTCTGCACTGATGTCGTGATCCGAGCGCTCCGAGAGGGCATCAACTACGATCTACAGCAGCATGTGCACGAAGACATGCAGGCAAACTTCTCTGCCTATCCCAAGATTTGGGGCCTCAAACGCACCGATAGGAACATCGATCATCGTAGAGTTCCCAACCTCCGAACTTTCTTCAAACGCCAGGGTTGGCAACTCGCCATCCATAGCCAACTCCATCCTAGCCATTTTTTACCAGGCGATCTCATCACCTGCACGGTGCCAGGAAATCGTCCCCATATCATGCTCGTCTCTGATCGAGTCGACGCCACGGGTTTCCCCCAAGTCATTCACAATATCGGCTCAGGCACCAAGGAGGAAAGCCTGCTCCGGACCTTTCCCCTCACAGGCCACTACCGTGTTACGTCTCAGAGCGCGTTCTAGGTGGCTATCCCTCCAAGCACGACTCGCCGCAAGCCCAGGTCGTGAACTTGGGGGAAGCCGCTTAGCCTTTCGGCTTCATCAGGTAGGCCAGTAAGTCGGCAGCCTGCTGATCATTCAATCCATCCATCAGACCTTCCGGCATTAAGCTGCGGCGAATGGCCTGCCTTTTCCTAATGTCCTTCTTCGCAATCCGGCGATCCGACAAGCCCATCTGCCGAATGACGACAGCATCCTTGTCTTCGCTGACAAAATAGCCATCAATTATTTCTTCGGACTTCATCTCCACACGGTAGATTCGATAGCCAGATTCCATCGCGGCATTGGGTGTCAGTATATTCCGAAGCACCCCTTCGAGGCCCATCTGCGCAGCACCACTGAGGTCAGGGCCCATCTGCCCGCCGACCCCATCAATCACATGACAGGCTGTGCACATTCCTGCCAGTAACTTACCATTCTCAACATTGCCGCCTTTTTGGCCAAGAGCCATATACTTGGCAAATTTCTCGTCTAGTTTGGTGGCTTCTTCCAAAGTCATCAACGGAGGGACATCAGCAGTCTTCACAACCTGAGCTCCTTTCGAAAGCTTACCCCATCCGGTGTTCCCGCTGCTATAAAAAGTCAGGCCTTCTGGTTGCTTTACCCCGTCGAAACTGCGGTCAAAATTCTGTCTGATCTCCGTGCCTGATCGCTCCCGATCCCAAATGCGATACTCAGCAAAACGGCCTTCGGTGCCAGCTTTCGCCGGGTGCGACCAGCCGACTTGCAAATCGGTCAGATCCGATGTCACCGCCGTTCGGCTGACGGAATTCAACTCGCCGTCAGTGTAGATTTTAATTTTTCCATCTGCACTGCGAGTGACTGCGAGGTGAGTCCACAACTCCGCTGCCATGGGTTGCTTAGAAATCGCAACATCCTTCAAAGTCGGCCCCGCCCAAACGCGAAAAGTCGAGCCGCTAAAATTCATGTCGAGCGAACCGGAGCCGCCCAAAATGCTGTCAGCATTGCTAATCTCCGGAGCCAAGCGCACCCAGGTTTCTACCGTGAACGGCCCTTTCAAGTCAATCGTATCGCTTGCAAAAGCGGTGGACTTTCCATCCAGAGTTAACACATCACCAAAAACGTGATCCAGAGATGCCGTAAGTATTTCCAAAGCAGGATCACCTGACAAAACTGTGAAGAGACGCTCTCCAACGGCAACATCGAGATCATCAGCTAGAACCTTCTTCCCCTCAATTGCTGCCACCAATGCGCGAGCTCCCTGCTTGGAAGAAGACAAGCCCGTGAGAGCGGCTCGTTTCTGAGCTAGCTCCAATGACGGATACAAATCGATAAGCATTTGTGCAGCTTCAGCCTTCGGAGAAGCCGCCAACGCTGCCAGGGCGCTCTCGCGTATCTCCGGCTTCTCCGAAGTCGATTTCGCTAGTGAAACAAACAGGTCTACTTCCTCACTGCGCAGGTCACGCAAGGCCTGAACCGAAGCGAGCCGAACCTCGATAGACACTCCCGTATTCTGAGCGAAGGCCACGATCTCCGGCTCCAACCCTCTGAGGTTGAAAGCTCCTGCCAACTCAAGAGCTGTCTTAACTCCATCAGCACTACCGTTCAGCAATTGACGGCCGGCATCGGTCAAAAGTGTGCTAATTTTCTTCGGATCGATTCTTGTCTTTTGCTGCAATAGCTGACGAGCTACCTGTTCCCGCGAATCAGGATTAGTTAATAGGGACGCCAGCGCTTCTCCGCATCCGGGTGCGTCAGGATAAATGGCTAACCGAAGCAACTCCTCGGTATTGGGTGGGCGTTGCAACTTCGGCA
>JAHDIL010000196.1 GCA_020630835.1 Verrucomicrobiota bacterium | reverse complement strand
CCGTGCACAAAGCTTTTTGTCCCGTCGATAGGATCGATGATCCATCTGTAGGCGGACGGGGTTTCTGGCGTTTCTTCACCAAACTCTTCGCCGATCACCTGATGGTCCGGGTAGCGCTCAGAGATATGAGCGCGGATCGACTGTTCGGCTTCGCGGTCTGCCCGGGTAACAGGAGTGTCGTCGTCTTTGTATTCGGCACAGAGGTCAGGTTGCTGAAAATATTGGAGTGTGATGGCCCCAGCCTCGCGAGCAATTTGCTCCGCGAACTTGCGGAATACCTCTAGATCATCAGGTTTGGATGGCATCGGCTAGATGAGTGACTAGGTCTGTGGAGCGGTGGCCATTTCTACTTTCACCTCCGATGACGGAGCCGAATCAGCTTCGATATCGCCCATGACGAATTGGAGACCATCTAAGATTTGCCTCATAACTTGGGGATTGGAAAAAGTTTCATTGCGGTGGCCAAAGTTGGTGTAGAAGAGCTTTCCGTCACCCTCTTTGCGGCACCAGGAGACGGGGACATCAATTTTTTTGTGATCGACCCCTGCATAGTATTTCTGCCAACGTTCGTTTTTCAGAGGTTCGTGATTGAGCGGGTGGTCCATGTCCAAGCTTACGAGGATCCGCAGCTTGTCTCGACCCGCGAACGAATCCTGCTTATATTGGTAGATTTCATCGTTATGGAGGAAACCTTTCTCTTTAAAGGTGCGGTTGAGCGGGTGCTGCACATCCTCAAGCTTGAAGGCCCACGTGCCATTCGCTGTCCATGGGTGCCCGTCGAAATTCCCACCCATCAGCGCAACGCCCTCCGGCCACTCTTTGAAGTTATCGGCGGCAGCATGGATACCAAGAATACCTTTTCCGCTGCGAATAAAGCCGAGGATCGCGGCGCGGTTCTCTTCATTGGGTTTAAGAGCTGTTGTGTTGTTAAAGACGATGGCGTCGTATTTCGTGAGCGATTCTTTGGTAAGGCTAGCGTAGTCATCACTGAAATCGACGCTGACGTTTTTCTCCCGCTCTCCAAGCGCGCGAAAGGCCTCGTTTGCGAAAGTGATGGATAAGTGCACAAACCCCTCACAGCGGTAAAAGACGAGAATGCGATAGGGGGTCGTCGCCTTAGCGGTGAACGGAGGCAGCTTCTCGGCGATCTCGGCACGTTGAAGATCGGTAGGCCCTTTTTTTAGCAAGGCTGCCTTCTTATCTTCCCACGTGGTTGGTTTCTTTGCGGGCGTGTTTTGACCGGTAACCACGGATAGCGAAAGGCATGCGACAATAGCGCAGGGCAGAATCACAGGAAGAAAGGAAGATGGGGATTTCATAACAGTCAAGAATACCTCACCAGTATACGGGGTAAGAAATACCCCAGTCAATTTGGCGGCTATACGCGAATCAGGCGGCCTAATTGGCGTCGAGCAAGCTGGTAGGACTAGCGTCGGCCGAGGGTTCGATCTTAAGCAGTTCACAAACCGTTTTGTGAAACGAGAGACTGTCTATTTCTCCTAGGCTACTCGTTTTGGGGGCATTGGGTATTCCCGACAGGATGACGACACCGGACATGCGGATGGATTCGTCGACAGGGTAGCCGTAGCCGCCAAAGAACCCCGGCCCGTCGGCAGCATCGAAAACGGGTTCGCCAGAACTCTCATCAACAAAGGCGTAGCCCCCCTTAAGTGCTAGCACTCGGTCACCGGTTCTGCCTTCTGAGGCGTAGGACCAATCTTTTGACAGCTTGTCGGGGGTCATGTAGCGGAAGTAGATCTTCTTGCTCATCTCCCCGTCGAATCTGGAGATAATGAGATTTCTCTCGCCTTCTGACTCGGGCAGGTTTTTGAAAAATAGGTTCGCTACCCCGTCATGGGCGATGATGTCTAGCTTGTCAGCCATCTCTGCCCCAATCAGCTCTGGGAGGTTCACATTCTTGGTCCGTTCGGCCATGCCGTGATCAGTCGAAATGAGGATGACGAGATTGGCGCCAGGAGGCGCGAGGGTTGACCAATTTTGTTCTACTTTTTCAACGAAGGTTTTGAGCGTGGCATCGGTTTGTTTAACTGTGGCATAGGTGTCATCAGATCGTGGACCGTTTTTCAGGCCGGCCCAGTAGATGTCATCCAGTCGCAGCATCACGAGCCGGAGCTTTTCATCTCCGCTGGAGGCTTCTGTCCACGCCTCTAGAGCCTTGTCGAGCCTAGACGCATCGTCTGCTTGAGGATTATAACTTTCTTTGAAAACGGCTGGCTTGTTTTCCGCTTTCGGCTTTTGGCTCAATGGCCAGTCATGCACCATTGTGGGGCACCCTTGGCGAGTAGCTGTTTCCCAGATTGGTTCGGTGAGGATCCATTCTGATCCGTTTGGATCTTCTGTGACCGTCCCCTCGCTGTCGCGCAGCTGATCGGCGAATACGCCATGCCCAGAAACGGGCGTCCCAGTAGCTAAGCTCGTGTGGCTGGCAAAAGTCGTCGGCGGAAAGGTGGGTCGAAACTTATTGGTCGAGGCACCGCGCTCTGTTAGAGAGTCCAAGAAAGGCGTGTCAGCTCGTTGCTGATAATCCTGGCGGAACCCGGTCAGGCTGATCCAGAGGACGACGTTTTCGCCGCTTCCAGCGATCGCTTCGGGTTTCTTTCTCTCTGCAACGGGCTTGGTATTGGGCGCTCGTTTAGCCGTGAGATATTCCCGGATCACTTTTAGGGAAGCTTCGTCGCCACTGTAGGAGTTCCGGGTAAACTCGATACCAGAACCACTCATAAAGACAAAGGCAGTGGCGCATAAAAACACCAGTATGCCAAGCAGGAGAAAGATCGTGTTTAGGGCTTTTTTCATGTCTCGTAAAAAAATAGTTCAAGGTCTGAGTGTGAACGAACGTTTCGCGTGTAGGCAACAGGTAAAGTGGGGTTTTTTATTTAGCAAGTAGAGCTAGTGGCAAGGCTACGAGTATTCAGGCCACTCATGTTTTGGATAACGCCCTCTCAGTTGACTGCGGACGGCAGCATAGCTTCCTGTCCAGAATGAAGGTAAATCGTCTGTTACCTGAATGGGACGGTGATTTGGCGCCAGAATCTCGACCCGCAGAGGGCAATTGCCGTCTAGGATACTGGGGTGTTCAGATAAACCGAATACATGTTGGATGAGGACTGAGACGACAGGTTTGGAGGGATCCGTGTAGTTGATGCGGCCCGAGCGGCCATTATGGAAGGCGAACCGCTCGGGCACGGCTTTGTCAAAGTAAGCGCGCATAGCATTGGGCACCCAAGAGTTCAGCGTTGGCCAGGGGTCACGATCCTTGATCTCTTTATAGCGCGTAGCCCCCTGACAGATTTCAGTAAGGAGGAGAACTTTAGTATCTTCATCGATAGCCTCTATCCCGTAGTCCGGCTCATGCTGATGGAGGCAATTCACCCGGCCGATGAATTCATCAACCTTTTGGTCCCATCGCTTCAATTTGAGTGTTCCGGCTAAGACTTCATGAGCTAAAAGCTCAGCTGCGAGATTCTCTGGGACATGACCATCGACTCGCGAATCCAGGATGAGATCGCGAAACCGTTTCTGGATGAGGCCAATGACGCGCCGCTCTTTTTCGTCATATACAGCCTCCGTCACATCCTTAAAATCGCACGGAAAGGCCGCTCGCAGGACATCGGGCTCTACCTGTGTCGTTTTAGAGAGGTGAGTCGCTACCGTGGCACCAGCGATCTCGATCATTTCATTGGTAATGAAGAGGCTGACTTCCTTTCGTGCGCCTACGCAGCCTTTCTCCACGGAGCCGCTGCGTCCGCCACTCACGTAGCAGGATAAGGTAGAGGCTGACTTTTTACAGGCTAGTTGATCAGAAAAAGCGGTAAGAAAAACCGAGGAAATCGCCTCACTGGGAGGCTCAGGAAAGAGCGTGTCTGCCGACGGCAGTGGACAGCGTAGAGTTCGGCAGATCCGAGTGGCGAGTTGATCCACCTCTCGGCAGGCCTGATGGTGAATACCCCATTGCTTGCACCGCTCAAAAGGGAAATTGAGTTGTTTTAACTGTGACCAAGCACGTGCGAGAGCAAGCCAATCTGTGCTATCATCGGCCTCAGAGAAATCTTCGGGCATAAGATGATTCTGCTGAAATCGGCGATGTGGAAAAAGGTCTCGGCTTTCTGCTAGAGCGGCTACTAGGCAGAAGAAGCTGCCTATACCTCGGGTCGCCCCCTCTATAGCAAGCCGTGCATAGCGTGGCGCGATAGGGAGTTTGCCCATCAGGCGTCCGATCTCAGTGAGTTGGTCGGCTCCATCTATTGCGCCTAGTTGTTTCAGTGTCAGGAAGGCATTGTCGAAAGCTTCCTTTTCAGGGGGCTCAAACCAGGAGAATTCCAGCAGTGAATCTACGCCAGTGGCCAGCAGCCAGAGCAGGCAGGGCGAGAGATCTGTCCGATGAATTTCAGCAGGGATACTGGGGAGCCGCTGATGGTGCGAGCTCTCGCTCCACAACCGCAAAACTGTGCCGGGCCTCACGCGCCCCGCTCGGCCGGCTCGCTGAGCGGACGAGGCTTGGGATATTGGCTCGATCAATAGAGTTTGTGTCTGACGGCGATGATC
>JAHDIL010000195.1 GCA_020630835.1 Verrucomicrobiota bacterium | reverse complement strand
CCCCTCTCGACACTCATTTCAGATCATCGTATGAATTCTCCCGTTTCACCCGCTCAAACTTTACGACCTATGTTGCTTTGTCTGGGAGTTGCCCTTGCACTGAATCCTGACCAAGTATTCGCTCAAGAGGCTCCTGAAATTGGGGAAAAAAGTGGCACGGATACGATTTTAGAATATCTCATGGAAGGGGGGCCCTTCCTCATGATCCCCTTGGCGATCTTATCATTCCTGGCGGTGATCCTCATCGTTTTTTACACCCTAACCATTCGTCGCGGTTCCATCGTTAGTGATCGCTTTATGAACTCCGCTGACGCCTTGATTAGAAAGCAGGATTATTTGGGCCTCATATCTGTCTGCAATCGTGAGAACCAATGCATAGCGCGCATCGTTTTTAAAACACTCGATTTCGCTACCAAGAACCCAACAGCTAGTTTCGATGAAGTGCGTGAGGTGACCGAAGCTGAGGGATCTCGCCAAGCCAGTATCCTGAATAATCGCATCAGCTATCTCAACGATATCAGCCGCGTGGCGCCCATGGTGGGACTATTCGGAACTGTGATCGGAATGATCCGGGCTTTCAATGAAATGGGAAGCTCCTCTGGAGTCCAGCACATGGAGTTAGCCCCTGGAGTGGCTCAAGCTCTGGGCACTACCGCAGCAGGGCTCGTGGTCAGTATTCCCTCACTGGTGTTTTACTCTATTTTCCGGGGAAAAGTGCAGCGCCTAATTGCCGAGATGGAGGCTGCTACCACCCACATTATGGCGCTGCTTGCCGCTCAGTATAAACGGGCCAACAGCCGAGCCTCAGCACGCAGAGAGGGCCAGGCAGTTTCAGAATAGGCGCAACTGCCTTTCACGAACGAAACAATAACGACGACACCGCTTTTACTCAGGGAAAGTCATGAAATTCCGCGAAAACCGTCAGCAATCCGCCGAGCTCGAACTCGCGCCGATGATCGATGTGGTTTTTCTGCTACTGATATTTTTCATCGTAACTTGGAAGTCCGCCCGATTCGAGCGCGACATTTCGGTATCGACTCCGGCAGCTGAGAATGCCGAGAACACGGATCGGCAGGTCGGAGAAATCATCGTCAATGTGCGCGCTGACGGGACAATCGTCCTCAACGGTGCTGAGATCACCTCTCAAACACTCTCTGAAAAACTGCAGTCCATTTCCGAGAGCTTCCCTGATCAAGCTGTCATTCTCCGCGGCGATCAGGAGACTCCTTATCAGGCCATCATAACTGTCCTAGATAACATCAAAAAGGCGGGTATCTGGAACGTAGCCTTCGCCACGGTCAAACCGGAGTAGCTCTTACGATGAGGACTCTATTCGCCCCATCAGTCAGACTAGTTGCAGCCCTCCGCGCTTCGGCAACCTTCTCGGCGGCACTCCTCTGGCTCGGACTTGGAGGGAGCATCCATAGCCAGCAGAAAGAAGCGCATCTGGAATATGCTGACCTGCTTTTTTCTCAGAAACAATTCCCGCTGGCCGCGCAGCAGTATCAAAAGTTTGTCCAGGGACACCCGAATAGCCCCCATATCCAGGCAGGCTGGTTTCGCATGGGAGAGTGTTATCTGGAGGTAGGCCAGATCGAAGATGCGCTAGCGACATTCTCCCATGTCGTCACCAAATATAAGACAGGACCTTTCGTTGGCTCAGCAGCCTACCGAGTCGCTGTATTCCAGTATGAAAGTGGCAATTTCGCCGAAGCAGCCCCAGTCTTTGAGAAAGCTATTCAAGAATTAACTGTCCCCGAGATAAAGTTGCAGTCGGCGTTCTCTCTGGCACGTAGCTACCAACAAAGCAAGCAACCAGAGAAAGCCCTATCATCCTATCAAAAAATCGAATCTCTTGTCCCCGATGGACAGGAAAACCCTTTCGCAGAGACCGTCCAATTTGAGATGGCGCGATTGCTTTTTGATCAAGGGAGAAAGGACGAAGCTTTTACCAAGTTCGAGAGTCTGACAAAATCAGAAGTTCCTGCGATCCAAGAAGAAGCGCTGGTGCGAGCAGGTCTCATGGCCTCAGAAAATGGCGATTTAAAGAAAAGTGAAGAATACCTAGGCGTCGCCCTCAAACTCCCCTCCGACGGCCTTTGGAAAGGTCTGGCGCAAGTCGGAGCGATTTACAATGCCTATAGCGCTGGGGATTACGACCGGGTGATTGGCCTCTACAACATGGGCCCCCTCAAGCAGTCACCCGAGGAACGCGCCAAAGTGCTGCTACTGGTCGGAAATTCCTTCCGCAAAAAGGGAGCCTCGCCTGACGCTTTGCGCGTTTTTGGTATGGTCTACAAGATGGCTCCGAAGACCGAGGCCGCGGTGGAGGCTGGTTACCGCGCCATCCAGATCATGCATGAGCAGTCGATCGGCGGCTTCCCGAGCCGCGTAGAAGACTACGTAAAACGGACGAAAGAGACGGCAAAAGATAGCCCCTACATCGATCTGTCCTATCTCATGCTCGCTGAATACTACTTTAACCAAGCATCTCGTCTACAAGAGACAAAACCTGATCTCGCGAAGAAGTCGTTTCAGTCTGCAGCCAGCACCTATAGCAAGGTCAATCCTGCTAAGGTGGACGAAAAATTTCACCCTGTGCGCGTGTATAAGATGGGCTGGTCACAAATCGAATCGGGTCAAATAGCTGATGGCATCATAACTCTACGCAAGATGATCACCCAATTTCCCGACCATGAGCTGCGGGCGTCAGCCCTGGCGAAACGAGCCCTTGCTCATAAATCACGAAAAGAGTGGAAGTTTGCTATCGAGGATTTCCAGCTCCTTGCCAAAGACTATCCCAATTCTGCCGACCGAGAGTTTGCTCTGCACCAGGCAGCCATACTCTCCGCCCAACATCAGAAGCCCGCCGACTACAGGGCAAACTACCAAGTCCTACTGAAGGCTTACCCCGAGACGCTGGCTAAAGGGGAAGCTCATTACTGGATCGCTATGAGCTTTTTCACAGAACGTGCGTTCGCCCAAGCGATTCCCGGTTTCCGGGAGGCTCGTGGAGCCGATGCCCGTTATGAGATGCGAGTCACTCTGAGGCTTGCTTTGTGTCACTACCAGCTAGAGCAAATCAGCGAGCTAGCTGCAGAAACCACCCGTTACCTCAAACTCAATGCTGCGCCGGGAGAATCGAAGCCTGGTATAGCCCCCGAGATTCTTCAGTATCTTGGAGCCAAGTTGTTTGCCGAGAATGATTTCGAGCGCGCTGAGCTATTCCTCAGTCATGTCGCTGATCCAAGTAACCCCGCCGCTCTAGTAACCAAAGCTTGGCGCATCCTCGGGGATAGCCGAATGAAACTCTCCCGCCATGCTGATGCTGCTGCCGCCTTCGCTATCTACATCGAGCAAGCAACTCGCCCTAGTGATCAAGCCTACGGTCACCTCCAGTCCGCCCGAGCGCACCTTTGCTTAGACAACTATCCGAAAGCTCTGGAGAGCGCTCAGTTCAGCCTACGACTACAGAAAGAAGGTCTGACAAATGCGCGCGCTCGAATTCTCCTCGGTGATATCTCGGCGGCCCAGCGCAATTGGGATGCCGCAGCAGCGGACTACCAAGTGGTAAGCCAAATCTTCTCAGACGATTCCATCACACCCGAAGCCCTCTCGAAAGCGGCAAAGGCCTACATGAAAGCGGGGCTTCCGGTCAAAGCTGAAGAGATGCGAGCACAGCTGCAGCGTGCTTATCCAAGTTATCAGGAAACGGACGACGATGGCTGTTAATTCAGAACAAAGAGCCCTGTCTAATAGACTAAATAAATCGAGATTCTTTTCCTGAAGATTTCCTCTTGCCAAGCAGTTTTCCTGCACTAAAATAGGCGCCCGCTCAGGGGCAGCACCTCTGAGATTCTACCAGTAGGACGGATAGCTCAGTTGGTAGAGCAGTTGGCTTTTAACCAATTGGTCCTGGGTTCGAGTCCCAGTCCGTCCACTCTTTTTCACCGAGCGAAAAGGTGCGAGTAGCAAACAAATTCCGATTGCACAAGACCGGTTTGCTCTTCCATTTGGAGATGAACTTTACCGTCAAAACCTACTGCGGGGGAATGTTCCAAACCAATGGATACCTCCTTACCATAACCGATGACCACCAAGTAACGCACGTTTTGATTGATGCTCCGGAGAGTGTCGCAGACTGGCTAAGAACACTCGGAATCGAGACTCTTGATGCCGTGCTCTTAACCCATCAGCACCATGATCACATTATCGGCCTCGCTCAACTACAGGCGATGTTTGAGACGACGACATTCGCCTACCGCGATTTTGATAGGGACTTGACTCTCGTCGACTCGCTTGTCGAGCGCATGGGGATCGCGCTGCCGCTTGATGACTACCATGTCACCAAGACGCTAGCTGACGGGGATGTCTATCCCTTTCCAGGTGGAGCTCTCACCTGTCTCTATACCCCGGGGCACTCACCTGATAGCCTATCATTCTACTGGAAGACAGCAGGCATCTGCTTCGGCGGAGATGTGCTTTTCCAGCGCAGCGTGGGCCGAAGCGACTTCCCCCACTCTGACCCTGAGGCCCTAATCAAAAGCATCCAACAACAACTGTTCACTCTTC
>JAHDIL010000194.1 GCA_020630835.1 Verrucomicrobiota bacterium | reverse complement strand
TTTCATGCCAGTGGGGGACGCAAAGGCGGCAAAGGCGAGCGAGTGCTTGTCCATGATGGCTTTGTAAAACGGCAGTTCGGCTGCCGGTGGGAGGAGCCGAGTAGGGGGGATGGCGGTGGCCAACTTATCCAGGTCGTTCGCGGTTAGTGAACCGATCCGGAAGTCGAGATCAAGCGGGGTAGCGATTTCATTCAGCCAGAATTCACCCAATGTCTGGCCCCCCGTCATCCGACGCACTAATTCATCCAACAGGAAGCCGATGGTGCGGGGATGGTAACCATGTGTCTGACCAGGCTCCCAATAGGGTAACTGCTGCTCGAAGGCCTGCGCTACGGCGGTGTGATCGAGAATGCTCGCACGATTATCGATGGCGAGGGCGGGTAGGCCACTTTCATGCGCAAGCAGATGCCTAAACGTAAGGTTACTCTCAGCAGCCTTTAACTCAGGCCACAGCTTGTTGACTGGAGTGTTTACTGTTAGCCCCTCCCGGTTGAGACACATAAGCAGAGTAACCGCGGCTGGAACCTTGGTCGCTGACCAAACTGGAGTGGTGGTCTCTGGCTTCCAGGGCGTCGTTTTGTCTTTCTCGCGGAAACCGCCGCAGAGGTGGGCGATTTCCTCGCCATTCTGCCAAACAGATACGGCAGCACCGATTTCCCCTCGCTTCTCGAAATTTGCCTGGAAGAGCGGTTCGAGAGTTGATTCGAGATCAGAGCTCATAGTAGAAAAGCGGGGTGAGGGGTTATTCCGGATTTGTCGAGGCCAGCTTGATCTGCTGATTTGATAGGACTAGATGCTCCCCAGGAGTCAGTCCAGGCAGCGTAAGCGAGCCGATGCGGATGCGCTCGAGTCGTTTCACTTTATAATCGAGACGGGCAAACATTCGCCGGATTTGGCGGTTGAAGCCTTGCGTGAGGGTCACATAGAGCGTGCGGCGTGTCTCACAGTGGATGGCTTTCGCCTTCGCCACTCCTTCGGAGAATGGCATTCCCTCTAGAAATTGAGGAATCTCTTCGCGCATAAAGCCGCGGTTGAGTTGGACGATGTATTCCTTCTCTACGTGGAAGCGGGGGTGGGTGAGTTTTTCAACAAGGTCACCCGAGCTAGTAAGCAGTAGTAAGCCTTCGCTTTGGTAGTCGAGCCGGCCGATGTAGTTGAGCTTTTGAAAAGATTTCGGCAGCAGATCGTAAACGGTGTCGCGGTCTTCTGGATCATCATGCGTGCAGATGACACCTTTCGGCTTGTAAAAAGCGACGGTGATGTCGCCGCGCTGGCGCAGCAGCTTGCCATCGAACTTTACATGATCGCTATCTTGCACTCGTGTTGCGAGATCGGTGATGATTTCTCCATTAATCTCTACTCGGGCCTGACGAATCAGCTCATCACAACGGCGGCGTGAATCTACCCCGCAGCTGGCTAGGAATTTATTCAGTCGGACACCGTTGGAAGCGGAGGTGGACATAAGTAAGAAATGGTGTTGGAGACAAAAAAAGCAGGCCGATCGGGCCTGCTCTCGTGTGTTCTCGGGATGAACAGTATCCTGAGGTTCGGGAAGCCGCGACTTAAGCGTCAGGCTCAGTTTTTGGGAGACCCACGGGACTTTGACCCTCTTTCCATTGCCCACGAGCCTGCAGGGCCTTTACGCGCTCAAAACGCTTCATTACGCTGCGCTTAGCTCCGATACTGCTGGACTTCTTGAGGCTTGGGTGTTGTGACATGATCAGAAAAAGGATTGTTGAGGCGCGGATCTTAGGCATAAAAAGGCGAAAAGCAAGTGCTTTCTCCCAAGTCTTACACCAAAATGGCCGTTCGGCGGTCGGTAAAGCTCTTGCAATCCGCTGGATTGCGGAAATTGGTAAGCGCCATGCAGACATCGCTTTCTGGGACAACGATCGTGGCGGTAGCTTCGCCTCCTGGTGTAGGTGCTGTTTCGCTCTTGCGAGTCAGTGGTCCCGACGCGCGAGACGTGGTCGGGAGGTGCTTTCGTCCCATGCGGGGACCTGATGGCAAGGGCAAGTGGCGTCCGCGTTATGCCACGTATGGGAACATTCTTGACCAAGACGGGGAGTTAGTTGACGACGTTCTTGCGACTTTCTTCCCGGGACCTCATAGCTTCACGGGTGAGGACGTTATCGAGATCTCTGGTCATGGTGGGGTCGTCGTTACTCAGCTCGTGCTGAAAGAATTGCTCCGATGCGGGGCGGAACCGGCCGAGGCAGGGGAGTTCTCCCAGCGAGCCTTTCTGAACGGTAAAGTCGACCTAACCCAGGCGGAGGCCATTATGGATCTGATCTCTGCGCAGACAGAGCTAGCAGCCCGTGCGGCGCAGCATCAGCTAAAAGGTTATTTGGGAGACCAGATGGAAGTCATGCGGCAGGGGCTCATCGGTGTGTTGGCCCATGTGGAGGCTTATATAGACTTCCCAGACGAAGACATCGACCCCGCTTCGCTTGACTCTATCTTGAAACAAATTTCTGATACCCGGGCGCAAGTGCTCGACCTACTGGGCACGGCGGAGCATGGGCGCATCTTGCGGGAGGGGCTGCGCACGGTTTTGTGTGGCGCGCCAAATGCAGGAAAGTCTACCTTGCTCAACCTGATTTTAGGCTTTGAGCGAGCAATCGTTCATGATGAGGCTGGCACGACGCGGGATACTATTGAGGAATCAGTGAGTTTGCGGGGCATCCCACTGCGCCTCGTCGACACCGCAGGTATACGTGAGGGGGTAGGCGCTGTGGAAAAAGAGGGGATCCAGCGCAGCCGCTCCGAGTTAGAAGGCGCTGATCTCATCATTCATGTTATTGATCGGAGCCGCCCTAGGGCAGAGGCAGAGCAGGCTAAAATCCCTGAGGGCGCACGCTGCGTCAGATTGGCAAACAAGGTTGATTTAGCAGGGCACCCTGATTGGCAGGCCGAGTGCCCAGGTGATGTTTCTCTTTCTTTACACGCTGAGGAGGCTCGCGTCCAGATTGAGGAGTTGCTTTTCAGGGTGATTACCGAGGCGCAGATGACCACGAGTCATCCCGTCGCTATCAATGCTCGTCATCAGGCATGTCTGCGCCAGACTGCGGATCATTTAGACATGGCATCTGGTAATCTGAGCGCCGGAGACTCCGTCGAGTTTGTCGCTATGGATCTGCGAGCTGCCCTCCAGTCTCTAGGGGATGTGATTGGGAAGACCGACACAGAAGAGATCCTTGGTTCTATTTTTAGCAGTTTTTGCATAGGGAAATAGCCGTAAGAATTGCCAAGTAGCGGCTGTTTATAGGGTATGAAGCGACGCGCTATTCTTTCGGTCATTCTCCTTGCTTTCGGCACGATTTCTTACGCTGAGAAAGAAATCGTGGGTCATGGGCCTGCCCGCTATGAGGTTGATTCAGGCTGGGCGAAGGTTACTCCTGATCAGGCTCCTGTCATTAATGCTCACGCTCTCGCAGAGTCGTCAGAGGGACACATTTATGTTGTCACAGATCATCCCGAAAATTGCTTCCTCGTGTTCGAGAAGAATGGCGCCTTTCTCAGGTCGATTACCTCTCCCCTCTACGGTGGCCATGGGATGGACTTTATCAACAAGGATGGCGAAGAGCTCATTATCCACGTTGATTGTGGTTGGCACTTCCCAGTTGAGGGGTTCAAGGGGGCTATCCGAAATGGGAATGGGGCGGTGAGCCTTGTGAGCAAGCAGGGGAAAGTGCTCAAGGTGTTTCCTTCTCCGCAGGACCAAGGGTTGGCTAAAGACGTAGGTCCTAGGTTCAAACCCTGTGATGTTGCCGTTACGAAAGACAACACCATCCTTGTGGCGGATGGGTATGGATCTAACTTTGTCTTTGAATATTCGCTTAATGGTGAAATCCTCAACCATTGGGGAGGCGCGCCAACTTTAAAAGGGGCCCACGGTATCTCTATCGAAACGAGGGGAGATGGTAGTGAGCTAGTTTGGGTAGCCTCACGTTCAGAGAAGAAAGCGAAAGCTTTTTCGCGCAAGGGCGAGCTAGTCGAAACTTTAGTCTTCCCTGGGGCTTTCGCCGGACAAATCTTTGTTAGGGGCGATAAAATGTATTCCGCTGTTTGCTGGTCGGAGAGTTTAGAAACAGGGAAGCGAGAGAGTGAGTCAGGTTTCGTGCTCGTCCTTGATCGCAAAACTCGTAAGGTGATCAGCGCTCCTGGGGGGGCTGCGCCTGTCTATGAGGATGGGAAGCTCACCGCCATGACTCAGGCAGCTGCATCGCCTTTTCTCCATGGTCACGACCTTTACGTAGACTCTGATGGAGCGATCTACGTCGGCGAATGGAATGCGCAACGGCGTTACCCAACTAAGCTGACACCGGTGAACTGAGCCGGGAGCTGACGATCTGAGGGTGGCTCGGTAGCACCATGTTAGTCTAAGAAAGGAGGGAAAATCTCGAGGTTCGCCATTGATTTCGCTTAGGCGTGTGATACCTCAGAGAGAGATGTTTGAGAACTACGACCCAGAAGCATTCTTCGATGAAGCGGTTTCGCAAAGGGGAGAATTTCGGGCACACTACCAAGAGGTCGCCGCTTATTTTAATGCGCTGACGGATGAACAGATGCAGCA
>JAHDIL010000193.1 GCA_020630835.1 Verrucomicrobiota bacterium | reverse complement strand
TTACGCTTAACGTCAGCTGAACTTCTATCACTGTCAGGGTGTCAGGATAGAACGTCAAGGGTGACCCGCCGCCTACAGGCAGCGCCACACCGCAACAGGGTTGAGGGTTGAAGTAAACAGGGTCATGTCGACTCGGGGCGTGTAGGCGGTTGGTGTCCACCCGCTTGTTCTGTCAGTGTTAGTTTCGGGCATCATCGCGGATTCACGGTCTGATTTCGATTTACGGTGTTGCCTACGCCAAACCATGTTTGGTGGTAGTGGACGGGCGTGTCTAATGCGTCCGCGATTGCTTGGGAGACTGGCAGAACGACGTGCTCTTCCGCCCATTCGTGGTCGCCGGCATGATCGTGATCCCGGTAAAATATGAGAATCATTCCGAAGTTGCAATCGGGTGGTGTTGAATTGTTCCAGCTCTGCAATGTCCCTTTCTTGTATGGACGTGACACGTTGTATTCGAGACCATCGACTTCCACGAGTCCCCACTCTGTCTCATTCTCGCAGTCGAAAAAGAACTCCGGGAGATCCAGAGTTCGTCGCAGGCCTTCGCAACAGTCGCGGAGGGAAAGTGGCGAATGGAACGCTAGATTTTCCATCAGTGATGTTCGTTCCGCGTCACTCATTTTTTTAGACAGAACAGTAGGTATTAGTATCATCTCGCAAACGGATATCGCAAGTTTCCTCTGCCAACAGAATGTCGCTTAAAGCCCGTCAAATCAAGGGTTTTCAGGGAAAAGGTTCGTATACCAGGGGAAAAACAGGGGGCAGACGCTCAAGCTCACGCTGGGCTGATATCACGGGTTTGGTTACGCAGAAATCTTAAAAATTGTAGTTGTGAACATACTCTCAAACTCCCTAGTTATGGTGGTATTTTCGTGCCCCGAGGAACTTTTAAATCAAAATGGTGCTGGCAGAAAGACCTGCGAGCTAACGGCCCGATGCCGCTGATATTTGCGCTAACTGGCTGCCAGCCAATAAAGCCAGGCTGAGTATTGACCCCTACTCTAAACGGCTTCGCTTGGCTAGCTTATCGGTATCGGCTAAGAGGGGCGGGGATGGTTGACACCTTTGAGAAGGCCTTTTGAAACATCGGGCAAACCTATCCGTGTCGACCTGTCTCATCCGTGCATCATCAAGGTGCCTGCTGCATCACGCGTTGTAGCGAATCGGCTTCCAGATCCTAATACTCAGGTAATCCTTGATTGTGCCACCCTTCCCGCTGCCTCGAAAACAGCTTGCGCCTCTTGGGCATGTTGCTTACCTCTTGGCGTTTCTCAGGCACCCGGCATTCCGAGGTAAATCACAGTCCTGCCTACCCTTCCCTTATGAAAATCGCCCCAAAAATCCGAGGATTCATTTGCACAACATCTCATCCAGACGGTTGTGCAGCAAATGTGCGCTCCCAGATCGACTATGTAAAAAGTCAGCCAGAGCTCGCGCAAAAGCCAAAAAACGTCCTAGTGATCGGGGCATCGACTGGCTATGGACTAGCGTCACGTATTGTCCCCGCCTTCGGCGCTGGGGCATCGACCATCGGCGTCTTTTTCGAGAAGCCTGGTAACGAACGCAAGCCGGGGAGTGCAGGCTGGTATAACTCGGCCGCCTTTGAAAAGGAGGCCCATGCCGCTGGGCTCTACGCTAAGAGTTTCAATGGGGATGCCTTCTCTGATGAGATGAAGCAGAAGGTCATCGAGACGATCAAAGCGGATCTCGGATCGATCGATATGATCGTTTATAGTCTGGCGTCTCCCCGTCGCACCGATCCGAGGTCAGGCGAAACGTATAAGTCGGTCCTCAAGCCTACCGGTGACTCCTTCACCCAAAAGACTGTCAACACCGACACCGAAGAAGTCACGACGGTATCCATCGATCCCGCTGAGGGCGACGACATCAAGAATACCATCAAAGTGATGGGCGGAGAAGACTGGGAATGGTGGATCGCAGCCCTGAGTGAAGCGGGTGTCTTGGCCGATAGCTTCCAGACGGTCGCTTACTCCTACATCGGGCCAGAAGTCACCTTCCCCATCTACACGAATGGCACAATCGGCAAAGCGAAGGAGGACCTAGAGGAGTCGGCAAAGAAAATTTCACAGACCTACGCTGGAGGAGCGGCCTATGTTTCCGTCAACAAAGCTCTCGTCACACAAGCAAGCTCGGCGATCCCTGTCGTCCCGCTCTATATCTCCCTGCTCTATAGGGTCATGAAAGAGAAGGGAAACCACGAGGGCTGCATCGAACAGATTCAACGCTTATTCTCGGACCATCTCGCGGCCGTGGGCGAGCCTCAGCTGGATGACAAAGGTAGGATCCGTATCGATGACTGGGAGATGGGTGACGAAGTGCAGGCAGATGTCCACAAACTTTGGGACGAGGTCACCACCGAGAACCTAGGAGAGATCTCTGACATCTCCGGTTACAAGTCGGAATTCCTAAGACTTTTTGGATTCGGCATCGACGGTGTAGACTACGAAGCAGAGGCCGACCCAACCACTCCGATCCCATCCCTGATTAACGGGGAGTAGCGGAGCTTTTTCGCGTTTTAGCTAATAAAATCACAATGAGCCCGTTGCAAAGGACTTGCAGCGGGCTTTTTTATAGAGATTGTGGGCGGCGGCTATCTCGAACACTCGATGGTGCAAACCCTGCTATCAGAGATCTAGCCTAGCTGACCGTCATCACTCAACTCCGACTCCCATTCATGAATCTCTGCCGTCTTCTCCTTTTGCCCATTCTCAGCGGCCTGCTTCTTACTACTTTCACAAGTTGTGAGACGACATCTTTTGACAGTCAGGCGGAGTCTAAGAAGAGCTCTCTCTACAGCCCAAAGGTCAATCAACGAGTTCTAAAGGCGAGCAATAAGAAGAACACCAAAATCGTAGTCGATATCTCAAAGCAGAAAGCCTACCTCCTGGTCAATGGTAAGATCGCTATCACATCAGCCGTCTCAACCGCGCGAAAAGGCAAAAGGACGCCGCGAGGCAATTTTCGCATTACGCAGCGTGTCCGTTCCGGAAAAATTTCGACGATTTATCGGTCGCAAATGCCTTACTGGATGCGTCTTAGCGGCAGCCTCTACGGCGTGCATGCGGGGCATCTACCGGGATACCCAGCATCCGCTGGGTGTGTGAGACTCCCCAACGAATCGGCTAGGCTCTTTTTTGACAACACGAGCTATGGGACGCGCGTGAGCATCTACTCCAGCTGGTCTGGAGCGCCAAAGTAACTCCTTTCTGCGGACTGCCAGCCTCTCCTTTTTTCGGCAGCTAGCCTCCCCTTTTTTCGGCATTCTCCTTTTCGGCAATCTCTTTAAGGAGTCTTTTGCTCTCTCTATGTTCGATACACGCGAAAAGCCACAGATGGTGGAGCGGGCTTTCCTCATCGGGGCCTACTTTCAGCGTGGTGATGTGCACGAGGCGGAGAGCCTTTTGGAGGAGTTGCACGAACTCGTCGCGACATTGGAGATCGGCATTATCGGCTCAGCTTGCGTCTTCGTGCGCGACTCGAACAAGCGCTATCTGACCGGCACGGGCAAATGCGCTGAGCTCATCGAGGAGGCGCACCAACTGAATGCTGACTGCATCATCTTTGACAATGAGCTCTCGCCCACCCAGCAGCGCACTTGGGAGGAGGCTGGGCAGATGACGGTTATCGATCGAGAGGAGGTCATTCTCGACATTTTCAAAATGCGAGCACAGACGAAGGAAGCACGCCTTCAGGTCGAGCTAGCCCGCATGCAGTATGCCTTTCCCCGTCTGCGTAAAATGTGGTCACACCTGGACCGGCAAGGTGGCGGCGGCAGCGCTGGTGGCGGTGGGGCCGCTCGCGGTGAGGGTGAGCAGCAGATCGAGGTCGATCGGCGTCTGGCCCGTAAGCGCATTGACCGAATTAAAAACGAACTTGCCGAGGTGCGCCGAAATCGTCAGACCCAGCGCAAGGCTCGCGCTAACGACGGCATCTGCCAGGTTTCCATCGTCGGCTACACTAACGCTGGCAAAAGCTCTCTCCTGAATGCCATGGCAGGCGCCAGTGTCCTGGCTGAGGACAAGCTTTTCGCCACTCTCGATCCAACAACGCGGCGTATAGAGCTGCCTGACGGGCAACCGCTTTTGATCACAGATACGGTTGGTTTTGTCCGAAATCTCCCTCATCGGCTGGTTGAAGCCTTTAAGGCGACGCTGGAGGAGGCTGTCTTAGCCGATTTCCTCGTGCACGTGCTCGACGCCAGCGCTCCGGAAATTTTTACCTTCTATGAAACTACTGTCGAAGTCCTAGAGGAGTTAGGCGCGGCGGATAAGCAGACCTTGATCGTGCTCAATAAGATTGACCTCATCGCTGAGGACAATGAGCGCATGCACGAGCTGCTAAACTACTTTGGTGAAGATGCCATTTTCACCTCAGCAGCGGAAGAAATCGGGCTGGATCGGCTCGCAGACCGCATGACTGACCTGGTCGCGGATCGCGTAAAACGCACGAGTCTTTGCATACCCCAATCCCGTCAGGAGATGGTGGCGCTGCTGCACCGTGAGGCTAAAATCCTCACACAGGAGTATGAGGGAAATGATATCCTCCTGACTGCCATACTCCCGCATACCATAGCCCACCGGTTCG
>JAHDIL010000192.1 GCA_020630835.1 Verrucomicrobiota bacterium | reverse complement strand
GGACGATCAGACCGATAGATAAATCAAAAATAGCCAGGCTCCGGTGAGCTTTACCCCAGCGCTTCTTCAGCATGGAGTAGGGAAGTAGGAAGGTCATGTTAATCCCAACTGCAGTTCCGAAGGCAGCGATGATAACGTCGCGTTGGGTGGCGGCGATATCTTTTCTCCAGAACTCAGCGAATTCTCCCGTCTCAGCGATAGCTGCTGCAAATGTCGGAGCCGGCTCTGACATCATGCTGAGGCGTGGGATGAATCCTGATAAAATGCTCCCAAAGGACACGGCGCCAGAGGTAAAGAGCGAGATCACTACACCAAAGAAAGAGAGGACAATAATGCCTACGAGTATCTTCAGAATGAGCTCGAATAGTTTGATCCCCTTGTTTCCGGACTCGTAAAAATAGTTAATCGTCAGAGCGATGCCCAGCAGGACAAGGCAAACCACCCAGGTGTCAGCGACTCCAGTGGTCGTGCCTCCAAAGAGATTCTGTTGCACGGCTGCCGTTCCTAAGGCGAACTGCGGCATACACCAAACAACATTCGCCATCAGGGTTGCGATGATCCAAGCCCATGCGAGAACCGGGCTCACATGCTTGCCTATCGCGTGAAAAGGCCGCTCTCCGGTGGTTAGAGTCACGTAGGATATGGCACTCAGCATAATCACTCCTAGGATCATGGCCAAAGGCTGCAGCCACATCATGTTGTAGCCCATAAAAACACCGAGGAAAAGAGCACCGCTTAGCGACCCTCCGCCCAGCGTCACCGCTCCTTGCAGCCAGCCGGGACCTGATTTTTTGGTGTAGTAACCTAGCCTTTTGCCCAGGCTAGCTTCGTTGATGGCTTCAAGTTCAGCAATTTCATGCTGCATGGGATCGGGTTGGCTCATATGGTTTAGAGGTTTTTTGGGGACCATAAAGAATGTTGATGGACTTGCGCAAGAGGGATTGCACGCGAATCGTGGTCAGGTCATGCGCATTTCCGTCATTGTCCCTTGCGTAGATGAGGAGGTTTCTCTTGCTCGGTCCATAGAGCGTCTGCAGGACCTGGGGGTGGAAGAGGATGGCGAGATACTAGTCGTCGATGGAGGGAGCAGGGATAAAACCATCGAGATCGCCCAGAGCTATGCTGTTCGAGTGATATGCGCACCCCGAGGACGGGCATATCAGATGAACGAAGGCGCCCGAGCGGCTAGTGGCGACTGGTTACTCTTTCTCCATGCTGATACGCTTCTCACGCGCGAGTCGTGGCGTAGCTGGCAGGATGCGATCACTGAGAACATCGTAGGAGGAGCCTTCGCGCGGCGCTTTGTTCCCGCAGGAATGTTTCTATCGGCTTCTGCTCGTCTTGCTGATCTGCGAGGGCGGCTTTTTGGGGTTTTTCTCGGAGATCAGGCCCTATTTGTTCGGCGGAAGGTTTTTTGGGATTTAGGAGCTTTTGATGAAACTGTGCCTTTTGGAGAGGACCTCCTATTTTCTTTGCGTATGCGAAAGGCAGGTCGGACAAGTCTCGTCGGCAGTCCCATTCAGTCTAGTGCTCGACGCTTTGACAAGCGAGGCCCGCTTCGCCAGACATTTTTAGATCTTATGCTCTCTTGGCAGCTCGTCCGGGCGCATCGGCCATCTAGGTCGGAAAAACGGGAGTAGAAGCGTTTCATAAGCTGTGCCAGTATCAGCGGATGTCGATCGCTCCAGCCAAAAAGAATTATTGGGCCATCCTCTGCAGATGGGAGGTCATATTAATCCTACTAGCGCTTGTCGTCGGTGCTTGTTTCCTGATTGATAGAGAGAGATTCGGCCTGCAGTTGGTTGAGCAGCAGGCTACGGCAGTGCGTGACGCGGCACGGCTCGATATTATGGAGCCAAAGATAAGGCTCGAGTCAGCGCGGTTCTTGCCAGAGAAGGCAGGCGGCGGGATCGTTGAAATCTCGCTACTTCCGCCGGAGACGGAGAGGGTAGCCTCTCTCCGAGCGGATTCCATTGAGCTTAGGACGGAAGGGGGCATGCTTGTCCCTTCCTTTCAGCAGCCATTTCTTCCGCGCTTGCCGGATTGGGAGAATGGTGAGCGTGCGCCTGCCTTACTTCGTTTCTGGCTGAGCCCGTTCGAGGAGAACCTCTCTCTCAATGTGGGCAACGAGCGGATCGCCATCGCACTACCAGCAGACAGAGTCCTATGACTACGTCTCTCAAAACGGAGGATTTTGTTCTGGTGAATATCAACAATACACGGACAAAAGTTTCTCTCGCTAACGGTTTTTCGCTGCGAGAACATCGGCATTGTCAGACAGCAGATCTTTCGTCAGAACGCCTCTTGGCGTTGATGGCGGGGTGGCCGGTAGAACGAGCTTTGGTTGCCTCGGTAGTTCCGACTAAGACAGAGATCGCGCTCTCCGTTTTCTCCCATGCTCGGCAGCTCACCCATGAACTTGACCTTGGAGTAGAGGTGGACTTCCCCGACCCGTCGACGATCGGTGCTGACCGTCTTGCCAATGCAGCGGCTGCAGCTGAGTTCTCCAACTATAGTCAAAGAATCGATCTCGATGTGGGAACCGCGGTCACTTTTTACATCGTGGATACCCGCCCACATCGGGGGCATCATCTCATCGCCCCTGGGCTCGATGCCATGACTCACTACTTGCATGAGCGCACAGCGTTACTGCCGGAATTGAGCTTGGAGACGCCGCCTGAATCTGTCATTGGGAAATCAACAGAGGAGGCCATGCTTTCGGGCGCATATTTTGGCTACCGAGGGCTTATTAGAGGGTTACTAGATAGAGTGCAGGACGAGCTGGGGCGGCCTGCACGCGTTGTCGCCACTGGCGGTTACGCTCCGTTTATTACTCGCGGAATGAAAGAGGTTGACTTCGTAGAGCCATACTTCACCATGCGTGGCCTTTTGCGCATAGCGACACGAAATTTACCATGAATCCCAACTTACCAAACATCGGCATCGACTTCGGCGGAACCTCCATCAAGCTTGCTGTTGTTAGAAATGGCGAGCTGCTGACCGAGATCGAGCGCATAGATACGCAAGCGTTCGAAGGGCCTGAGGCATTGCTCGACGAAATCGTGCGAGAGGTGAAGGGGTTTCAAGAGGAATTTCCCGCCATTTCTGCCATCGGCATCGGCGTCCCGGGGACAGTAGACTTTGAGGAGGGCCGCACAAACAACCTGACTAACGTTAAAGGGTGGACATCCGTGCCACTACGTAACCTCATGGTTGAAAAGACCAAACTCCCTACAGTCGTGGAGAATGATGCCAACTGTATGGCTTATGCGGAGTGGGCCTGTGGTGCCGCCCAGCCCTTTCAGAATGCCGTCTGCGTCACGCTTGGCACTGGAGTGGGTGGGGGACTCATCCTGAACGGTGCCCTCTACCGCGGTGCAACATACGCAGCCGGTGAGATAGGTCAGATGAGTATAGACTATAACGGTGTCGAGGGGCCTTACGGGAATACTGGTTGTTTGGAGCGCTATATCGGCAATCGTCAGATCGCCGAGCTCGGAGCCAAGATTTATCAAGAACACGGTGAGGAAGTTCCTGGCGAACTTTCGCCCGCCCGCCTCGCTGAACTTGCGGGGAAGGGGGATCACTGCGCCCAGGAAGCCTGGCAGCAGGTAGCCACCTATCTGGGGGCGAACCTTATGAGTATCATCTACTTGCTCAATCCCGAGGCCATCGTTATCGGAGGCGGCGTCTCCTATGCTGGCGACCTGCTCTTTGAGCCTTTGCAAAAGAGGTTGCGAGAGTCCCTGACCCCAGAGTGTTTTGATTCTCTGAAAATTGTCCATGCTCGCTTTGGGAATACGGCAGGTATCGTCGGGAGTGCGGCTCTGGCTACCGACCTTTTTTGCCAAGGCGGCTGAGGCGTATAGAGCTGCCTTCGCTCTTGCAAACAGCGGCGACTCCCAGTTGGGTAGTTGTCATGGCTGAACCCCCTTCTCAAAAACGGCTAGTGCTGCTTGATGGCATGGCACTGGTCTACCGTGCTCATTTCGCTCTTATTGGAAAGCCTATCCGAACAAGTCAGCAGTTTGTGACATCAGCCGTATACGGGTTCATCAACACCTATCTAGACCTACTCGACAAGCAGTCGCCCACACACATTGCGGTAGCCTTTGATACTAGCGAGCCGACCTTTCGTCACGAGTGGTATGAGGAGTATAAGGGCACGCGCGACGAGATGCCTGAGGATCTCGCTCTACAGATCCCAGTGGTAAAAGAATTTCTAAAAGCCTGTCACGTCCCAGTGCTCGAATACCCAGGGTGGGAGGCTGATGATGTCATGGGGACATTTGCCCGTCTCGCCGATGAACAAGGGGACTTCGAAACCCTGCTAGTCACTCCGGATAAAGATTTTGCCCAACTGGTCACCAAGACTACCGCCATCTACAAGCCTGGTCGTAAAGGGGGGGATGCGGAGATCCTAGATGAGGCTGCGATTTGCGAACAATGGGGTATCCAAACGCCCAAGCAGGCCATCGATATCCTCGCTCTGTGGGGAGATGCTTCGGACAATATCCCTGGCGTGCCCGGCGTTGGCCAGAAAACCGCCCAAAAGCTCGTAGCGAACTATGGCAGTGTTGAGGGCTTGTTAGATAATATCTCTGAGCTCAAAGGTAAGCAGAAAGAGAATGTTGAGAATAATC
>JAHDIL010000191.1 GCA_020630835.1 Verrucomicrobiota bacterium | reverse complement strand
GTGGGATTCGAACCCACGGAACCCTTTCGAGTTCACTTCTTTAGCAAAGAAGCGCTTTAAGCCACTCAGCCACCCAACCAAAAATTGAGCTCTCGACAAGTGAACAGCGGCTAACTGCTCTGCGAGGCGGGCGAGAAAATGGACGGTATTCGCCATTCCGTCAAGCGGCAAAATCATAGAGTCAAGCCCGCTGGCGCTTAGATGCCATACCCTAGCATGCCCTCTTCGCCATCATTGTTGGCGAGCGCCTCGATGCTCAGCTCGACAAACGTTTTTGAGATTTCTCTTTCGAGATCTTTCAGTCCACCATAGAGCGCCATTGAACCTGAAAAATTTGGGACCTCAGTAGGGTCAAAAAGCTGCACTAGCTCCCCCTCTATAGCTTCAATAACCTGCGCAACGGAGATAACTCGGGCCTCACGGTTGAGTCGATAGCCTCCACCGACTCCACGTTTCGCCTGCAAAATACCAGCTCGCTTCAACATCGTCAGTATTTGCTCGAGAAACTTTAAGGATACTTCAGTCTGCTCAGCAAGCTGCTGCGACTGGATGCTGGTATCTTCTGGCATACGAGCCAGCACGACCAGTGCTCGCAGGCTGTATTCGGCCTTCTTAGAAAGCTTCATCTTGTCTGTTGCGACCCATAGGTGAAAAGTTTGTGCAGCGGGAGCCATTCCTCATCGACCAGCTTGCCCCCACTCGCCTCACGTTTTACATTTTCCGCCTGAATGATCGCTCTCTGAACTTTGTGCTGAATATTCTTAGTCACCCTGCGTCCACGGCGGGCTTTCTGGACCTGCTTGTGGGTAAGTTGCTCGAGGCTCGCTCTCACCAAGTCTGAATTTTCAAGATTGCGAGCTTTCATCAGATCATCTAGAGGCTGCGCCCCCATCTCTCGGCTCTCTTCATCTGAACTAGGCATTTGCGCTTTATTGTTATTAATAGTTGCGCATTTACGCGATCCTTTTCGCTTATTGCCTGTTGTTGCGGCCTAATGTTCGATAAATCTTCCAAAGGTTTATGACAACAAGAATTTTGCTGACAACGACGAGCTATCAGGACACGCCTGGCCCTCACCACGAAGCGCTAGAAGCAGGCGGTTTTGAAATCGAGCGCCGCCGCGGGCCTCTTTCAGAAGCAGAAATGATCGAATTAGCTGGCGACTTCGATGGCTTTCTCTGCGGAGACGACGCGATAACCGCCGACGTAATCGACAAATGCCTGCCACGTCTTAAAGTCATCAGCAAATATGGTATCGGTCTCGATAAGATCGATCTCACCTATGCTACGGAAAAGCAGCTAGCCGTTCTTTTCACCCCGGGAGTGAATCATACGACAGTTGCGGAGCACGCTCTCGGCCTCCTGCTCAGCCTAGCAAAAAAGATTCAGGTCAATGCGCAAGAAGTCACTGAGGGAAAATGGGTAGCCGGGTGGAAAAAACCAGTCGGCACCGAGATCATGGGCAAGACATTAGGGATCGTCGGCCTCGGGCGGATCGGTAAAGAAGTTGCTACGAGAGCCAGAGCCTTTGGCATGCAGGTCAAGGCCTACACCCCCCGCCCCGATGAAGAGTTCTGTGAAAAATATGGGATTGAAGTCGCTACTGACAGCAATGCGATTATAACAGAGTCGGATGTCATAAGCCTGCACTGTCGACTGGACGAGCACACTCACCACCTTATCTCCCAGCAATCATTGAGCCGCATGCGGAAGGGCGCCATGATAATCAACTGCGCGCGGGGCGAGGTGGTCGATTCGGCCGCCGTGGCAGCTGCTCTTCATGCTGGAACACTTGCTGGGTATGCCTCAGACGTGCTTGATAAAGAACCGCCCTCATCGGATCATCCCCTTATCGGCGCACCTAACAGCATCATTACTAGTCATATCGCCTCTCGAACCTTTGAGAGCGTCGAGCGACAGGCGATGCGAGCTACCAACAACCTTATCAACTTCCTAAGAGGAGACCAAGATTTCATACAAGCGAACCCTTTTAACTAGCCAAACGACAACATCCTTACCTCATGATAACTCTAAGACCGAAAGAAGACGTTTCCTATGACTGCATCTCTATGGGCGAAATTATGCTCAGACTGGATCCTGGTGAAGGGCGCGTTCACACCGCTCGCCAATTCCAAGCCTGGGAGGGCGGTGGAGAATACAATGTGACACGCGGCCTACGCCGTTGCTTTGGCCAGCGCACCGCAACCGTGACAGCATTCGCTGATAACCCAGTCGGCCGTCTGGTTGAGGATTTCATCCTTCAAGGGGGTGTGGATACACGATTCATTCAGTGGAAAGCCTACGACGGTATCGGCCGAGAAGTGCGCAATGGGCTCAACTTCACCGAGCGAGGCTTCGGCATTCGTGGAGCCGTCGGATGTCCGGACCGGGCGAACACCGCAGCCAGCCAAATGAAACCAGGCGACATAGACTGGGAGGACATTTTCGGAAACCATGGATCGCGCTGGTTTCACACGGGCGGGATCTTCGCAGCCTTGAGCGATAGCTGCGCAGAGCTAACGATCGAGGCCTGCAAAGCAGCCAAAAAGCACGGGACTATCGTCAGCTACGATTTGAACTACCGCCCCTCTCTCTGGGATGCTATCGGGGGACTATCAAAGGCACAAGAGGTCAACCGTGAGATCGCCAAATATGTTGATGTGATGATCGGAAACGAGGAGGATTTCACAGCCTGTCTCGGCTTCGAAGTCGAAGGAGTTGACGAAAATGTGCGAGGGATCGATGTCGGGAACTTCAAAAAGATGATCGAAGTCGCCGTTGCCGAATTCCCAAATTTTCAAGCAACTGCCACCACTCTGCGTGAGGTGCATACCGCTACAGTCAACGACTGGGGAGCCATCTGCTGGCACGATGGAGAGTTTTACGAGGCCAACCCCTTCCCATCACTGGAGATCATGGATCGAGTCGGCGGTGGAGATAGTTTTGCCTCCGGACTCGTTTACGGTTTCTTGCAGCATAACGATCCGGCTAAGGCGATCAACTACGGCGCCAGCCATGGTGCTCTGGCGATGACAACTCCGGGGGACACAACTATGGCATCTCTCTCAGAGGTAGAGAAGGTTATGTCAGGAGGCAGCGCTCGTGTTGTGCGCTAATCGGTGGTGACAACAGACTTCACCCACCATTTCTCTGTCAGGACACTCTCGGAGTCCTGACAGGGACTTATTCATAATCCTTACCCAACAGGCTATCGACGACGCTGTCCTGCCAGTCCGTCAGCTTACCGTTCAGCTTTTTTACGAGAGCTTCATTTGATCCGACGAGATTTACCTTCTCCAGCGGATCATCGCCGAGATCATAGAGCTCGAGCTCACCCTTGCTCCCTCGCACAAGCTTAAAGTCACCTTCCAACCAAGCGGCTCTCCCTGCATAGGGTTCGCTCACCTCCGCGTAGCGGTGATTGATAAAATACGACAGCCCTGGACCCGTTTTAGGATTCTCATTAATCCGGGGATCATTCCTCCTCGTGTAGGTAATCTGTTTCTGGCTCTGTATCGGGTTAGGGAACCATTGTTTCAGCTAAGCGGTCATAACTATACATCCAGGTTCCGAAACCGTTCCTACGGGCAAGCTTCTGGCCGTCGAGCAAAGGCCGAATAGACTCACCGTCAAGCGGCCTCGAGGGTTCAGGGTGGTCGAGTTGCAAAAGATCCAACATCGTCGGCAGAATGTCAGACGTATTCACCAAAGCATCGGAAACTATAGGGTCCGGCACCACCGCAGGCCATTCGATTATTCCCGGGACTCGGATTCCTCCCTCATACAGCAGCCCTTTATGCCCGCGGAGATCCGCATTCCACTTCGTATTAGTGCCACCCATATCCCCCTCCCTAGGGATCCCGTTGTCTGAAGTAAACCACAACAGAGTGTCCTCATGCCGCTCCGTCTTCTTTAGAAAACTTCGAAACCGCCCAATCGCTCGGTCCATTGCTGTGATTTCGGCGAGTCGACTGGCATAGCCATCCTCCAACCCCTTTTTTGTATACCTTTCACGGTCTTTAGGCAGAGCCTCATAGGGGGAATGAGGAGATCCGAACCATAGGACGATAAAAATAGGTTTGTCGCCTTTGCCTTTCTCCATCCATTCGATTGCCTTCTCTACGAGAATCTCGCTAGACTCTCCTTTGTAGGCTTCAGGTTTCGCACCATTCAAAGAAAACTCAGGGTTCAATTCGAAGAAATTGTCGTGCGAGAGATAGTGATCGAACCCCATGCCCGCGGGACTAACTGGCGAACCTTTTTTGATAGCACCCACATGCCATTTACCGAAATGGGCGGTCTCATACCCCTCACTTCTCAATATAGAAGCCAGCGAAATTTCCTGCGGACGCGTATGCCACCCCCACGAGAAAGCACCCGAACGATTCGCATGCCGTCCCGTCAAAACACTTACGCGGGTCGGAGTGCAAACGGGAGAGGCAGAATACATGCGGTCGAGCCGAATCCCCGATGCCGCCATCGAATCCAGGTGCGGTGTCTCAAGATGAGGATGCCCATTGTATCCCGTTTCTCCCCACCCCTGATCATCAGACATAATAAGAACAATGTTTGGCCGCATATCAGCGAAAGCTCCGCCCCCCATTGCAACTGTAATTATGAAGACAAGTTTCACGACATGCTTA
>JAHDIL010000190.1 GCA_020630835.1 Verrucomicrobiota bacterium | reverse complement strand
ATGTTAGGAAAAGAGGCAACCAGTGCCACTGATCCATCGGGTGGCTCGAGTAACTTCCCCAACTATCCAGGCAAGGCAAAGCGGATCATCTACCTGATGCAGACGGGCGCTCCGTCTCATGTCGATCTGCTCGACTACAAGCCAATTATTTTCCAAAAGCACGGCGAGAATATCCCGGATTCTGTCCGCGACGGCGTCCGCCTCAGCACCATGACAGCAGGCTACGATCGTTACCCCACGCTAGCACCACAGGCTCAGTTTCAGCGGGGATCGAGTGGGACGATGATCTCCGACCTACTCCCTTACACACGCGAGATTTCAGACAAGATCTGCGTCGTGAACTCCATGCACACGGAAGCAGTGAACCACGCTCCGGCTGTGACCTTTTTTCTCACTGGCCATCAGCTTCCTGGTCGCCCCAGCATGGGTGCCTGGCTCAGCTATGGACTTGGTTCAGCCAACGAAGATCTTCCGAACTTCATGGTCATGACATCCGTCGATCGCCAGAACTCCTGCGGCCAGCTTTTCTATGATTACTACTGGGGTAGTGGTTTTATTCCGACAAGGCACCAGGGAGTGAAATTTCGTGGAACAGGCGACCCCGTCCTCTATCTGTCTGACCCGGATGGCATCAGCCGGAAAATGAAAAAGGGCATGATCGACGATATTGCAGCCCTCAATACCGAGCACTACAACGAAGTCGCCGCCCCCGAGATCCAGACACGCATCGCTCAATACGAGATGGCCTATCGGATGCAGACGTCCGTGCCAGACTTGACTGACATATCGGATGAGCCCCAGCATATCCTCGACATGTATGGACCTGATGTCCACCGCCCCGGCTCATTCGCTCGCAACTGCTTGATGGCCCGTAGGATGGCAGAGCGTGGAGTGCAGTATGTGCAACTGATGCACGCAGGATGGGATCAGCATAGTAATATTTCCACCCAGCTGGCAATTCAGTGCAAAGATACCGATCAACCGAGCGCGGCGCTGGTTAAGGACCTCGAGCAGCGTGGCCTACTCGACGACACCCTCGTCGTCTGGGGTGGCGAATTCGGACGAACTCCGTTTGGACAGGGTGACATCACCAAACCACTCAAGCATGGTCGCGACCACCATGGGGCCGCCTTCTCTCTCTGGATGGCCGGAGCCAGTGTCCAGCCAGGCATGCAGTATGGCAAAACCGATGAATACGGCTACAACATCGTAGAGAACAAGGTTCACATCCACGACTTCCAGGCCACCCTCTTGCATCTCATGGGTATCGACCACGAGCAGCTAACCTTCCGCTTTCAGGGACGGCGCTTCCGCCTGACCGATGTGCACGGGCATGTGGTGAAGGATATTCTGGAGTGATAGGCATGCCGAACAACCATCGCAAGGGGGAGAGATTCAATCTCCTCCGCCGAAAAACAAACGGCTTAAACACCAGATCAATTTGCTGATCAGCCCACAGACAATCAACCCTGGAAAAAACCAAATCCAATTGTGCTCAGCCCACGCAAAACCGACCGCCCCCACAATGCTTAGCGCAAGGAGCAGCAGCTTTGCCCCCCGCACCGACTTCCGCTTTACCCATCCCACCAAAGCAGCAAGCGCGGGTAAAGCAATTAACCCAATACTATAAGTCAGGTCCTCATGAGGGCTAGGGATTTGCCAATGCTCGCCACCATGGGCAATGAAATGAGGGACTTTGTTTAAAAGGTCCATCCAATCTACGCATCGCTCTTCAATCGCGTCCCCACGCTCGCCTCTGCAGGAGAATTCTACCAGTAAATAAAGCGCAAAGATCGGCGAGCCAAAGGGGTCAGCGGGGTCAGTCTGCGTGAGCGAGGTCAATCTGCATTTCTTGACAAACTAAATCTCTGACCCTTACGCGAAAAACCCAATTCGAGACTGCTTGGAACTAGCTTGGCTCGCGTAACTGAGCGCCCATGCAAGCGGTAACGTGCGCCGTTATTAGTCGTAAGACGATTGATTCCCCCTCTCTCTACCCCCTACTTCCAAGCAAGTATGCCGAAAGGCAGCCGGCTTCGCTGTCAGAGCGCTCCCATCGTTCTATGTCCTTCCGGAACGCGGCTACGGGGGCGGACTTGTGCTGCAACGACGGTAAGGTCGTCGTGTTCTATAAAGGACACGCTGACAAGCCCCAGCGAGCTAACAGGAACAACATGGACTAGCCAAGAACAAAACACGGAATCATTTTCTTCAGAAAAACCGTGACCGGCTTATCGCTTATTTGATAGGACAATTGATATGACGAGCGAGGAAAAACGAGAACTAGATATTTTCATGAAAGGGCTGCGCAAGCGCAACCCGCACGAGACTGAATTTCACCAAGCGGTGCGGGAGGTGGCGACATCCATCATGCCTTGGTATCTGCAGCATGAGGAATACCGTCGTGCCCAGATCCTTGAGCGTATCACCGAGCCAGATCGTATCATTACCTTTCGTGTCACTTGGGAGACCGATTCGGGAGAAATCCGTGCGAATCGCGCCTGGAGAGTGCAGTTCAACCACGCACTAGGGCCCTATAAAGGTGGGTTGCGCTTTCATCCCTCAGTGACTCAGAGTGTGCTTAAGTTTCTCGGATTTGAACAGATTTTCAAAAACAGCTTAACCGGCTTACCCATGGGCGGAGCTAAGGGTGGCTCAAATTTTAATCCGAAAGGCAAGAGCGATCGAGAGGTTATGCGCTTCTGTCAGTCGATGATGACAGAACTGCACCGGCACATAGGCGAAGACATCGATGTGCCTGCTGGTGATATCGGCGTAGGTGGCCGCGAAGTTAGCTATCTCTTTGGTCAATACATGCGGCTCGAAAATCGCTGGAGTGGCGTGCTTACAGGGAAAGGCCTTTCCTTCGGCGGCAGCGCTGTCCGTAAGGAAGCTACCGGCTGGGGGTGCGTCTATTTCTGCGACGATATGCTCAAGCATCATAAGATCGACATTGCCGGTAAGAGAGCGGCAGTCAGTGGCAGTGGTAATGTAGCCCTCTACGCAGCACAAAAATTGATTGATAAGGGGGCAAAAGTGGTGACGCTAAGCGACTCGGGCGGCATGATTCATTGCCCTGAGGGCCTTACACTCGATCAATGGGAAGAGTTGAGAATCCTGAAGGAACAGGACCGCGGGCGGCTATCCAGCTTTGAAAGCTCAGGGGTCAACTACCATTCGGGTAAGAATCCCTGGGGAGTCCCCTGTGAGATTGCTATACCCTGTGCGACGCAAAACGAGCTGGATGAGGACGATGCGAAAACACTAATCGCCAATGGAGTGCTCGCCGTAGCTGAGGGTGCAAACATGCCGACAACAGCGGAGGCAATGCACCAGTTAGAGGAGAATGATGTCCTTCATGCGCCAGGTAAGGCATCTAATGCTGGAGGTGTGGCAGTAAGCGGCCTAGAGCAGAGTCAGAATGCTATGCGTATTAGTTGGGCACCGGAAGAGGTAAACCAACGGTTGCAGAAAATTATGAAGGATATCCACCAGCGCTGTGTGGAGTTTGGTGAGATGCCCGGCAAGCCTGTAAGCTATGTCAACGGATCAAATATTGCCGGATTCAAAAAAGTTGCGGAGGCTATGCGAGCCTATGGAGCTGTTTAGAAGAGTGTTGGAAAAGGAGGTCAACGGACGGCTCTGAGAGGGCTTCACCTTCCCCCCCTCCCCTTTCTCACAGATCGCTTTTTTAAATCCCGCTTCTTTCATTTGGATAAGGTTCGGATCAGGAATCCTATCTCGATTCACGAATCTAACAAACACCTTTCGGCAGCATATTTCCCTGATAGAATAGCGCCCTCGATGGAAGGGCTCGTCGTCCAGTCGCCCGCGTGGAGATGTATAGGGGCCCCACCGGCGAGGTCACTTTTCTGATGATCAGGTTTATTGCGAGGTAGCGCCCTTGGAATGCGATAACTCTTCAGGTGTTTCCAGGCTGAAGCCTCCTCTCCATACCAGGACACAAGCTCAGAATGGATTTCTTCAATTGTCCCTTCCTCTCTGCCGCAGCCTATCTCAGAAACACTCATGAGCTCTTTCCCTGCGGGAGCGTAGCTAGCCGATACCTGGCTTGGCAGGCAGGTGTGAGAAATGCGCCCGCTTTTTCGCTCTCCTGAAAGTTGAAGAAACTTCCCCTGCTTCTCAAGAGTGCTTGAGCTATCAGCAGCAAAGTAATGGCAAACCGTGCCATTCCACTCACCGTCACCCGATGAGGAATCGTTGATTTGGGCAAATCCAGTTGTAAGGATACTCTTCTGGAAGGTCACTTTTCCCCCGTTCGTTTCGGCCTCAGACCCGGTAATTTGATTGATCCGCTCTCCCGTGTGCAGCCGCTCGGGGTTTAGGCGGGCTACTAACTGATCCGGGAGTGCTTTCATCCCACGCTCAGGTAAAGTAGCGCAGCCCTCGGTGAACAGTTTGAAGGTGTAGTCGAAAAATCGGCTAGAAGTCTCCAGGTTTCTTTCAAGAAAAATGCCTCCGTAAAGCCCTCGAAAAAAGAGATCGATAAATCCCTCTGAAAACCCATAGTCGAGAAGACGTTTTTCTGTCGCTACGTTAGGACGTGACCATATGCTTTCGACGTCCCAACGTTTCGCCTCCATCCTAAGTTTCCCAACGAGCACCTTATCCTTGAGGGTCCCC
>JAHDIL010000189.1 GCA_020630835.1 Verrucomicrobiota bacterium | reverse complement strand
TTGCCTATACGGTCACGGCGGGGTTTGCTAATCTCCTCACGCAGGCGCTGGTTGGTTCGGAAATAATCATCAAAGGTATCGCTGCGTCTCTGCACTTTCGTCGCTTCGTAATGGTCGAGTAACGCCTTTGTATTCTGCACTGACTTTGCAATATCCTCATTCAAGCGTGCGAGACCATCGAGACGAGCAGCCAGGTCCGGCAGACGCTTCCCGTTGAGAGCCTGAATCAGTAAATCCTCATATCCCTCTACCACGGGACGAAAAAGAGGGAAACCACGAGCGCGGACGTGTTGCAGTTGGATAACCCTAGCTTGCAGAAGAGCGACACCATCCGGCCGCTTCGTAATGTTAGGCAGCTCATGCAAAGTGCCTCGCCAAGACGCGAACACGCGCTTCTCTGTTGAGGGTGCCTTGGGATTGAGCTTACGCAGGACAGATCGCACCATACCTACCTCTTTTGTTTTGGCATCTGGCTCCCAGATATATTCGGCGAGCTCGACCACCGGCAGTGACTGCAATATGCCATGGGTAACCTCGGCTGACAGAAACTCATGGGCACGCAGCTGAGCCATGCTGGCAACATGGAGAGCCCACCACTGCTCGATACCCCCCTCCAACTCTCTAAGCTCAGGAAAAAGTCGATTCAAAACGGGAGCTGGCTTTTCTACCTTTTCCATAGAGAAGGCAGCAATAAGCTGGCGCATGGCATCCTGAGAGTTTGAAGATTCCAAGAGCAAATCGGTGAAAGCGGAAGCGGCAATACGAAAGCGCTCTCTTGCGGCTAGTTGCCCTAACTGCTCCTGTTTCGCCTCGAAAAGCCATTGAGGGTCGCCCAGAGCGCCGTCCTTCAGCAACTGCGCATACCTCTCACTTGGACGACCTTTCTGATGATGGGTAAGCAACTCATCCCAGCCATGAAGAAACCAGAGAGGTTGCTGGCAACCTAGCGCTTCGCGAGCCTCCGGCCGCTCATGCGCAGCCACGGATAGCAGCATAGCCTCCATGAGATGAAGACGAAACGCTTCATTCGTCATCTTGTCATGAAGTCGAATATAGAGATCTACCTTAAGTCCTCCCCTAGGTGTCTCTATAAGCTTTTGCCGGGCTTCTGGCCCAGATAAAATGTCAGAGGTATGTCCCACGAGGAAGACATCAATGGACACACCTGGCAAGGTCTGTGTTGATCCCTCAGCCACCTGCTCAGCAGACTTACTCGTTAATAAGCGGACAAACTGGTCGTGGATACCGCGTGCCAATTCTTGAAAAGACCAAGCCAGCTCAGCCCGATCATTAAGCCCTGTCGGTTGCCAGACTCGAACCGTAAGCCGCTCTGCCTGCCTCGAGCGCTGCTGAACCTCTGCCGGCGGCAAAACCGTCGCCCTCCCCTCGAGCTGACCCTCCGCATACACACCCGTCCCACAGGTCATGAAAATGAACCATATGAAACGGGTAGAAAAATGCTCAAACATAGGAAGGGCTCCTAACTGTATCTTACTCAACAGATACAAGCAACAGCCCATCAATCTCCCTACAAAAGGAAACCACTAGTCGAATAGCTTTGCTCGCAGGAACTCTGCGATCATGCGCCCCTTACTAAGTCGATAACGCGTTTGGAAAACACGGAAGGCATCTCCCTCCATTTTATCCAAAATCCCAGAGTAGATACGCTTCATAAGCTCTGCTGACCGCATCCTGGAGCGGTCAGCATCTGGTAGGGCTGCCTCTGCCTTCGTATAGAAATCTCTCGCCTGCGCGGCAAGCTCAGTCGCGACCGCTAGAAAGCCGTCCTCTCTCGGTTTGCCCGAAAGGATATCCTCTCGTGATAGCCCATGACGATGCAAGATCTCTGTAGGGATGAAAACGCGCCCTTCCTCCGCATCCTCCCCTACGTCTCGGAGAATGTTTGTCCACTGGAGAGCATACCCTAGCTGCTCCGCATAGTGACGGGTCTCTGGCTTTTCGTAGCCGAAGATTTCGATACTAACCAACCCAACCGCACTCGCTACATGATAGCAGTAGTCACGTAACTCTTCCTCAGTAGAGATCTCCCGTGGAGTGAGATCCATCTCAACGCCGTCGATGAGATCAATCAAATCCTCCTGCTTGAGAGCGCGCCTTTGGCAAAGGTTAACAAACTCGGGTTCGAGACCGTAGGTGACAGGCTTCTGAAGACCGCCAATAAGATCCCTCCAGCGTTGCAGGCCCTCTCGACGCTCCTCAATCGGGATCGCTGGCTCGTCAGCGAGATCATCTACCACGCGACAAAAGGCATAAAACACCCGCATGTCAGCGCGCCTGTCGCGATCCAGCAAGGCGAGGGCGAAAGCGAGGTTCGATCCTGCTCGTTTAACAATCTGGTCAGCCGTTGCTGCCGGAGGACTCAGCGAATCCATCCGAAATTGTGACCAAACGGCCAAGCAACAAGAGAGCCCTTGCCTTTGATGTTTTTATCCGGCACCGGACCGAAGGCGCGAGAGTCCGAGCTTCCGTCGCTGTTGTCCCCCATCGCCCAGTATTCGCCATCGCCCAAATCCCACGGCTCATGGAGAGCGGGTGGGTTATCTTTACCGACAACGCTTCGGCGATACGTATCTCGCTGATCATATGATTCTACTTTCACCGGGGTTTCTCTCAATTCCAAAACATAACCGGGGGCATAACGACCCTCAGCCTCTCCCACTCGTTTGATCCCAAAATCGTCAGCAGGATCCCCGTCGACATAAAGCAGTGGTGGCTTAAGCTGAAGTGTGTCTCCTGGCACACCTACCAGCCGCTTGATATAGTTCTGACTGCCCTCTGCCGGGTTGACTTGGATACCTGAAATCCCCCTGGTGCCAAAGACAAAAACATCGCTCCGAGCAGGCGGTTTCCAATGATAGAGCCACTTGTTTACAATGACTTTGTCACCCCGATCAACATAGCCCCGGGCAATCGTCTCGCCTTCCTGAAAGCTCCCCCGGCGCGCCACTACCTCAGTCCTGAGAAGGTCGCTTACGCGAGAGTAAGTGCCCGGTGCCGACAAGGTATCTCCGTTGGACAGCGTGGCGACGGTGTAGGGGAACATGTTGAAGAACCGTCGTTTTTCTTCGAGGTCGACCACCATCACCTCTTCTGGGGCAATCCATTCGACATGGGTTCGCCCATACCAGAAGCCGTCCCAAATCCTTCTTACAGGATTTGGCTTTTCGTAGTCCTCATCCGCGTTGTATTCACTGAGCGGATTTACATCGGGCGTCGGATAGGCAATAATCCCATGCAGAGTAGGCTGCATCGACCCGGTTGGGATGGTAAACATCTCGTAGAAGTATGCCTTGAAAGCCAGAGCAATAGCGATGGCCACGAAAAACATCTCAACGTTTTCTCGCAACCAAGACGGACGCGCGGACGAAACCGCCTTATGACATTTCTGGTCGAGCTTTTTCGCAAGGGGCTCGAATTCTTTTCTCGGGGTCTGGCGATCCGCCAGCTTCTGCCGAAAATCGCCGAGCAATTCACTAATTTCGACCTTCTGCTCATCCGAGAGTCGGTCATCATTATAGCGCAGAAAGCGCGCTACCCCTTTTGACATCAGCTTAGCCTCCTTGCGCTCTTTTCGCCGCAAAGGTGAGCTGGGGTCGGCTTCCTGTTTCGTGAACATAGGGAGCGGTAAAAGCAAAGCGGGCGGAAATCAATCACCCGTTTTCAACACCTTGATGAAAGCGTCTTGAGGGATGTTCACCTTGCCGATCGCTTTCATCTTCTTCTTACCCTCTTTCTGCTTCTCCAGCAGCTTCCGTTTACGGGAGATATCACCGCCATAGCACTTGGCCGTCACATTTTTACGCATGGCACTGATCGTCTCTCGAGCAATTATCTTCCCCCCGATGGTCGCCTGGATGGCCACAGTAAATAGCTGCTGAGGAATGACATCTTTCAATTTAGCAGCCAGATGACGCCCTCGGTATTCCGCCTTATCTCGATGCACGATGACAGAGAAGGCGTCCACAGACTCCCCAGCGATGAGGATATCCATCTTCACCAGCTTGCCCGACTGATACTCTCCATGCTCGTAGTCCATGCTGCCATAGCCTCGAGTTATGCTCTTGAGCCGGTCGTTGAAATCTACAAGGATCTCGTTCAGCGGCATGATGCTGGTCATCATGACTCGATTCTGATCGAGCGTCTCTGTGTTAACGAGCATGCCCCGCTTCTCAGCTACTAATTTCATGAGATCACCGATGTAATCGTTCGGCGTCATAATGTAGGCCTTGACCGTAGGTTCCATGATTTCCTCAATCTCTTGCGGCTCAGGAAGGTAACTAGGGTTATCAATCTCGATCTCTTCACCATTCGTTTTCTTCACCTTATAGACAACTCCCGGGTAGGTAGAGATCACGTCCATATTGAACTCGCGCCGGAGACGCTCTTGGACGATTTCCATATGCAGCAGTCCTAGAAAACCACAGCGGAACCCGAAGCCGAGCGCAGCCGAGCTTTCTGATTGATAGCTGAAGGCGGCGTCGTTGATCTGCAACTTCCCCATAGCTAACTTGAGCTGCTCAAAATCATCAGAAGTGACCGGATAAATACCCGCGAAAACCATCGGCTGGATATCCTGAAAACCAGGTAGCGGTTCCTCTGCTGGCACACGAGATTCCGTGATCGTGTCGC
>JAHDIL010000188.1 GCA_020630835.1 Verrucomicrobiota bacterium | reverse complement strand
AAAACCCGAAGTTATACTCATGATAGTTGATTGAGCTGCCCCAAGCATCGGTCACCGTCTCGTAAACATTGGCGCGGCCATCACCGGTTGTGTCTTTCATTCGAGTGAGCTCAGCGCGCTGAACGGCGTAAATCCAGCCATCGCGGTAGGCAATACTGAGCGGCTCATGAAGCTGGTTAGTGAAAAGCGACCACGTAGGTGTTTTCTCAGGATGCTTGGAGACATTCTCAAGGATCCAGATCTCGCCTCGGCGGGTGCAGACGGCGACACGATCATCAGGCAGAAGTTCGATGCCTCCTCCTTCGATGACAGCGCCTTCCGGTGCTTCGATATGGGAGATGGTGTAGAAGTCCTCTTGCTTAGGGGCCTCAGCAGCGAAAACTGATGTTGCAAAAGCGAGGGAAAGAAGAAGGGGCGAGAGTAGATTTTTCATAGCGTAGTTTGGCTAAAGTTTGCGTCAATGGGGGTTGGGTGGCTCACTTCCAAATGTATTCGATGATGAGTGGCGTTGAGCCGTCGACTTTGGCAATGGCGTCGCCCTTTGGACGGTTTAAGATTTTCGCTCCTTCGATGATGAGAGTGATATCACTCTCTGTTCCATAGATGTTTGGAGCTTCCATGGGGGCTACCGGCTTCGTTGAAACTCGGAAATAAGTATTGTCCGGGAGTTTCCGGTCAAAGGTAATCGTCCGCTTGATACTTGGGCTTTTTGAGTCGCCTACGACGCCAAATGAGTCAGTAATCAGCGCGTCTTTGTATGTATACCGAAAGGTTGGGAAGTCCTTTCCATCTACGCTGTAACCCAAGAATTGAGCGTCCGGGTGCAGGTGAGAATAGGTGATGCTTTTCTCGGGCTGCGCTTTATCCCTTTCGTGAAGGATTGATTGAGTAGGTATCTCTAGCCAGCTCGAATCCAGAGAATCTAGGTTTTGGATGGCCATGCCACCAAAGATACCGCTCTTTTTCTCGGCGATCCATTCGGAGGCAGAACCACGACCGTTCCAATGTTTCGCGGCATTTAGAAAACCGCCCTTACCAATCGCTTCTACATTTAATGTCTCGGCACTCCAGATGACACTCTGATCACCGGGAAGGGCGATTGCGAAAGCTCTTGGCAGTTTTTTGCCGACATCGGAAAAATAAGTTCTCTGCACCATGGCAGCGTCTGCAGTCGCCGGGGCTAGAATGATGGGGTCATAGTTGCTAGCCTTCTTTTTTTGAGCTGACGGTTTGGAATCAGTTACGTAAACGGGGAGGTGCGCCGCTAGCTTACTTGATTGAACGCCTAGCGCGAGCTTGCGTTGGCCTCCTGCGTCAAAGTAGAGAAGTTTGAGAGTATGTTCGCCTTCCGCGAGGTCTTCTGTCAGATTTGCGGTGACTTCAGGGTGGATGCCGTCATTTCCTACCACAGTTTCGCCATTGATAGCGAGCGCCGATCCATCGTCTGATGTTAGGAAAAAGCGGTAGGGGCCTTCCTTCTCAATGCTGAGATCTGCCTCAATCTCCAATGCGAAAGGTTTCTTTATATCGCTGAATGGCTTGAGCGATATCACATCGTTTTCAAAGCTTCCTTCACGCACTGGGGTTAATTGATTAAAATTGGGCAGCTCTTCGAACTTTCCGTCATAGAGTTTATAGGTCACGTTTGACAGAAGTTTGGGGACATTCTCCAGCATTTGCATGGCGGTTAGATCACGGCGCTTATAAGGACTGGTCACCGAAGCAAGCTCCTTTCTGTAGCTAGCTATCTGAGCTGGAGTCGCGACCTGAGGAGTGCCCTTAAATTCTGTTGTGATGTAGGTGATTACATCCGCCACTTGTTGATCGTTGAGAGCCCCTTCGAGGGAAAGCATGGCCTGGACATACTTTGCATTCTCTTTCAAGACTCCCTTTAGCAGTAGGGCGGTGAGTGCTTTGTAGCCTTTTTTAGATTGAAGGTAGTAGGAACCGTGAAGGGTTGGTGCCATTTGGAGGGTCCCAGCTTTCACCCCTTTTCCGTCGGGACCATGGCAGGCTATGCAGCTCTGGTAAACAGCTTTCCCTCGCTCTAATGAAGCGGCATCAGGTTTAGCGTGTAATGGTTGATACAGCCCTAGGCAAGCGACAGGAATTAAAAGATAGCGTCTCATAGAGTCAAAAACGTGGCGTAGAGTAATTGAAGCACGACAAAGGCTGAAGCTCAATCTGCGTGTTTACCGTATTTGCGTTGCTCAGATCACAGTATTGGTCTGAAAAAGACTTCACTTTGCGATTTTTGTTCTATTTGTCACACGGGTCTGAAAATGGTTTTCTTTGGAGCGAAATTGGAAAGCTGGTAACGCAACGCACTGGAGCTTCGGCTAAAGTGGTTGCGATTCCCGGTGAAATCGGATAATCAGAGGATTTACAGATTTTACTATCCTTATGCCTACTTACGATTACCAATGCCAGTCCTGTGGTCACGAGTTTGAAGTCTTCCAATCCATGAAAGATGACCGGCTGACTGACTGCCCGCTGGACGACTGTGATGGAAACGTGAAGCGTCTCATTGGGACTGGGGCTGGCATCATTTTCAAAGGTGGTGGATTTTACGAGACTGATTATCGCAGTGATTCATACAAGAAAGCTGCCCAAGCTGATGCCTCGGCGGGGAAAGAGAGCAAAGGAAGCAGCGAGGCGAAGAAATCCGATTCCTCAGCGAGTTCCTCATCGACAAAGGCTGAGTGAATGAAATAGTGTCCAGTCAGTAACCTGAATAAGATCTGAATGTTCTTAACAAAAAGAATTCTATGAGCAACGAGAGCGAAATTGATCCTTATGAGGCAGCGCGCCGCGCAGCCCGTGCGACGGGAGAGCATCTAGATGGGACCCCTGTTGAGTCAGACGTTACGGGGGATGCTATTCCCTTACCCAAGCCGTCTCATCTTAATGAGCCTACCGTTTCCTCAGCAGGTGCATTTTCTGACCCTACAATGGCGTCTAGTGACCTAGCAGGGCAAGCCGCTGAATCCGCGCCCCCGATTAAATCGGATCCGCAGATGATCAGCTCTGCCGAGACTGGTAGTGATTTCGCGACTGCCGCTGCCGCCGCACTTGGAGCGGAACCAAGCGAGCATTCTCCTCGCACCCCAAGCATCCCTAAAAAGAGTATCCGCAAACCTTCTGCCACTCGGGATAGTCAGCAGCTAAAGGCCGCTCGAGACTCGGTAAAGGCTCGTTTGGCGGCGCGGCAAGCTGCTGAAAAGCGTGTCGGAGTGGGCGGGATTGTTTTCGGAGTGCTCTTCCTCTTGGCTGGAGGATTCATCCTGTCGCAGGCTGTAGCCTCCAACGCGACTTGGGGCGATGTTCAAGGGCTGAGTCGAGGGGGCGAAAAGGCATCTCATGGAGGTAATGCCTTGCGGCGTATGCAGCAGGTGCTGTTGCGCGAAGAAGGCGAGCTGCGCCTGCAGGAAGCGGCCCTCAACCGCTACATCGCAAAGCGGCTTGCTGCGGATAAAGCTGGCCTTTTTGCCGGTTTTTCTGAAGACGTCGAGGTCGGAATCGATCTGAAACCCAGCGTCGCAACCGTGATGGTCAAGGAGCTCGTTCTTGGCCGGCCTGTTACCTACAGTGTGACCATCTCTGATACGCCTAGCGGTAAACTCCCAATAACGGTTACTGGGACGAAGACAGGAAAATTGCCTTTAGGTTCCGGATTGGACGCTATACAGGCTCTGTCAAAAGCTTTGGAGGAGGAGCTTATTATCCTTAAGTCGGTCAAAGATATTCGCTTCGAAGAGGGAGCTGTCGTCATGCTGGGCCTCCGCTTGTAGTATGGCTGAGCTCGAAGACAAAACCGAATTTCAGGGACGGTTTCTTAAGACCTGTAAAACGCAACGTGGCTGGGAATATGTTACTCGAGCCAACGCGAAAGGCGCGGTGGCCATTCTCGCTATTACGGACGATCGCCGAGTTGTCCTGACCGAGCAGTTTCGTCCGCCAGTGGGCTGCTCCGTTATTGAGCTTCCTGCTGGGTTAGCTGGCGATATTCCTCTGCAGGAGGATGAGCCGCTCATCACCGCGGCGCGGCGTGAACTTAGGGAGGAGACGGGATATGAGGCCAAGAACTGGACGATGCTTATGGAAGGGCCTTCTTCAGCAGGTCTAACGGACGAGTTTATTACCCTTTTTTATGCAACCGGACTGACGAAGGTCGGCCTTGGTGGGGGCGTCGAAGGTGAAAATATTCGCCTTCATTATGTCGCGGAAACAGATGTCCTTTCCTTTTGCCAAGATAGACAGGCCGAAGGGTTGATGGTGGATTTCAAAGTCTTTGCAGCTCTGCAACTTGCTCGCGCAAAGTCATCGTCAACGACGTCGAAGTTGTGGCACTAGGAGACGCTTGAGAAGCCGGGCAAGCGCTGATTAGGAAAATGGTGTTAGGTAGGGAATCGCTCATGGAGATTAAGGCACTGTCTTGATCTGTCGGGCTCTAGTCCTGAGATCTCGTAGGCTGAATACTCCTGGTGAACGTATCTATCGCTGCGACTTCTCCCCCCCCGACTTACCTGTGGAAAACAGTGGGGCTGTCATTTCGCTCTCCTGGTTTTCTAGCCGTCTCTTAGGGCACTTCGACAAGCGAGTTTTCCCTGTTTTACCACGATACTACGTGCCGTAAGTTCATGTCCGTTGACTAGAATAGCGATGTGCTGGTTTCCTGGATAGAGCTTTCTGGTCGACC
>JAHDIL010000187.1 GCA_020630835.1 Verrucomicrobiota bacterium | reverse complement strand
CACTAGTGGTGACCCCTTCGAATATGGCTCAGCTCGACCCCTTGATTTTGGTCACTGGGTAGCGCACAAATTGGAGACCATCTCCGATTTTGCCGTGACTCACGGTGAGGCGGTGGCCATAGGGATGGCTATCGACATTGAATACTCCGTGCAGATTGGCTTGCTCGCTCGTGAAACGGCTGACCAGATTCTCGATCTTGTCGAGGTCGTGGGTTTTGCTACCTGGTCGCCGTTTCTTGAGGAGCAGGATGATGGAAAACCTGTGGTGATGGCCGGGCTGGAAGAGTTTCGTGAACATCTCGGAGGCGAGCTGACCATCACGCTAGTGCCAAAGATTGGCAGGAAGATCGAAGTTCACGAAATCGACGAAGCAAAAATGTTGGTAGCTCTCGCAGAAGTTAAGAAGCGAGGCAATGTGCTCGCTATCGGCTGAGCCGGTTTCGCTGGAGGCGGCCGACAAAAGCCCCGTGCCCCGTCTTAGCGGCCCTTGGACGCAGCGTCGATCAGTGGATTGCCGCTCGTTAAGGAGGCTGCATTCTGCTCGACGACCTCATTCAATGGGTTTCCCCCTGAGTCGATAAGGCGGACGGAAAGGAAGACGAGAAGGGCATCTTTCTTGGAATCATAGACACTGGAGCGAAACGCTCTACCAATTGCGGGTAGGTCACCTACGAACGGAATTTTGTCCTCGATTTTAGAAACTGACTGTCCGTGCAGCCCTCCAATAAGGATGGTTTGTCCATCCCAAACAGAAACGCTCGTTGTCTCCTTCACTGCCTCAAAGACTGGCATAAGGATACGGTTTTCGGTAACGGTGATCCGCTGAAAATTAGAGAATTCACCCAGAGTAGTGATTGGCGTGCCGTAATTGATAAAGCCGACGAATTCGGAGAAATCAAGGAGGACTCGGACGTTGACGGTCCGGTTGTCGGCTCCAATTATGGGTTCGATTTCGATTAGCTGCCCGAGGTTGCGGGTCTCGAAAGCTGTGGGCGTTGCAGGGACAGCTGGGAAAAGGCCTGAATCAAAGTCGGTGACAACTTCGACTTCATTCAGTCCAAACTCAAAACCGATTGTATTTGATAAATCATTGGGAACCTCAGGAGGATCATACTCTGAGGGGTAAATAAACTCTCGAATATTCCTGATCGAAGCTCTTTCCCCTGAACTTACGACGACCTTTGATTGATAGAGGACATCCGTGCTTTTCATTTGGTTAAGAGCGCGAAGCGTCGCGGAAAACTGAGGGTCGGTGAACACTCCGGCTACACCAAACACCCCAGGTGGTCGAGAGGTTCCGGCTAGGGTAGGTGCGGAACGAACAAGAACATCCTCTATGCTCTGAACGTTTGAAACATTGCTCAACCTTAAGCCGGCTGTGACCGGATTGGACCCGATTGGTTGCCCTCCTGGTCCGAGGATTGGCAGTGAGTCGGCGCCACCAAAGTTCGTGCCGTTCCCGACGGTGCCGCCACCTGCAAATACACGCGGCGCATCTCCTAGGTTGAATTGTCCTAGAGTCCAGTCGATTCCTCTGGACTGCAGATCGGCCTCATCGATCCGCATTAGGCGAACGCCCACTTCGACCAATTTATTTCCCGATTCTATTGCCACTCTTACTAGGCTCGCAACGAGATCCAGTTGATCGGGTGTGTTGCGGACGATCAGCTTGTTCGTTGTGGGCGAGTATTGAGCGAAGGCATCACCCTGAAAGGAGACGCCCGAATTTTCTAGATAGCTCTGAGCTGTGACCCGCTCGAAGGTGGTGCCTCCTACATCGCTCGGTCCACCGAAGGGATCGCTCGCTACGGCTGCGCTTGCTCCAGCCGTGGTGTTCGTTAAAAAGTTGGGAGGAACAATGAAATCCCTCGTTTCCAGAATTTCATCCTGAGGCGAGGACGCTGGGACGAAGCGGATGGCAAATTCGTCAATCTCGTAGCGTGCGCTAGCGATGTCGGCAGTATACCGCAATACAGCCTCAAGTGGTGTGTTTGATAAAGTTAGAGTGATAGGCTGAGTTCCAAAGGAAGCATCTCCTTTGCCGTCGATCAGAAACGAGATACCGCGCTGCGCTGGATTAGATTCCAGCTGGTCGAGCTCTCGTGTTTTCATACTAAGAAATTCCAAGGCTTCTTGTAAAGGGACTGAGGCGAACTCGATCCGGGGCAAGATCATACTCCCCAATTTATTTTTGATTTTTGCGGAGCCGGCTTCTGCGACTTCTCCGATTTTTTGTCCAGCAGCACCAGCAATGTCGAGCTGTTCCACGGGCGACTCCCAGCTTTCATTGATCTCCCGCAGCATTTTGCTACGGGTGTGATCACGAGCTGCATCGTAGTAGTCGATACGGCGGCGTTCGACTTGTTCGAGGCCACGGCGGGCAGCTTCATTGTAGGGGTCGATTGCGAGCACACGGTGGAAGGCTCGCTCCGCACGGTCGTAATCACCAATCTCGGTATAACCTCGACCGATCAGAAGCCCGTCTGAGACTTTCTGCTTACGCTTTTCGTGTCCTGGGGATCGGGCAAAGTTGTAGCGATCATTGCGCTCTTTGAGGTCTGCTAGAATCTTCCGCACCGATGGCGGCACAGCAGCAACCGGCAATCCGGAATCGCGGGCGTCCTTAAGCAGGCGATCGAGGACTTGCTCGGCGTCGGCCCAGTAGGCATCACCAATTAATTCTTGGGTGTAAGATTCGGTAGCTCGAGCGTAGCGCTGGAAGAAAACCGACCGCATGGACGAGAGGGCAGGAGCGTCAGGAAGCGTTTGAAAAGCAAGGCGAAACTGCTCGACGGCCTCCCCGAAGGACTCGTTCGAAAGACTCTGAGACCCCGCTGTGAAGAGGGTTTGAGCCGCTTCTACTTGTGCCTGGCGTTTCTCAACCTCCTGAGCGGCAATGTCAGCCACAGATTGGGCTTGGAGGCTCGCTGCGGTGGCGTATAGACCGCATGCGACTAATAGACATGAGGATGTCCAATTACTAATCTGACGAAAAGTCGCGAAAATGGCTGGATTTAGATCTGACAAAACAAATTACCAGTCTATTTAGCACCGCTTCGAGGTTAAAGGCAAGCCCTTGTTTATAGAAGCTAGAATGACGAGGCACCTATCAATCTCGAGACCCTGGGATGAGATCGAAGGTTTTTCGCTCGCCTTTTCGCTCGACCGAAATAGTTGTTTTCTCTCCCACCTTGAGGCTAGCGAGGGCATCTGTGTAGTCGTAAATATTGAGGATTTCCTGACCAGACAGCCCTACGATTATGTCGCCCGCCTTTACGCCGGCTTCATCGGCCGGCCCTTCGCCCGTTACGCCGCTTAGTTTGACCCCTTTGACATCTCCCTGACTATAGTCAGGGATAGTTCCTAAGTAGACGCGGAATCCGCGTGACGCTTGGTTCTTAGGGGGAGCGACGCTGGAATATTTTGGTTTCTCAGCCGATGTGGCCAGGCGCTGTGTCATCAGAAGCATGAACTTGGTGATGTCCTGGATACCCTCCCAGTTTAACTTGTCGACCGTATCGCGCGGCGTGTGGTAGTCGGAATGAGCGCCCGTGAAGGCGCTGAGGATGGGCACTTTTCGCAGGTAGAAATGCATGGCATCAGTGGGGAGATAGGCGTCTTTGGAAATCGTGATAGGCAGGCCAACGGGGACGTTGCTTCGCTCGATCAAGCTCTCCCAATCGGGGCTGGAGCCCACTCCTTGGATGACAACATTCCCATCCATTCTGCCAATCATGTCCATATTCAGGTAACTGGAGAGCAGCAAACCAAGCGGCGCGTCTTCCTGGCCGAGAGTGTTTTTCGCAAGGTCTCGCACAAAGTGACTTGAACCGAGTAGGCCCAGTTCTTCACCCGACCAGGCGGCGAAGACTACGTCTCTCTCCAGCTTTAGTTGGCCGGAGTCTTTCTTTCCCGCCAGTTGTTCGGCTATTTCAAATAGGGCGGCAGTTCCTGAGGCATTGTCATCTGCCCCCCAGTGGATCTGATTCTTTTCTTCATCTGTTGCTAAAGATCCGCTCCCGGCCACTCTGCCTAGATGGTCGATGTGAGCCCCTATCATGACAGCCGGCGCGGGGTGAGGGCCTTCTTGTTCGGCTGACAAGATACCAATCACGTTTCTGCCAATCCGCTTTTCTTGATCGACGTCGATCTCGGCGGAAAGCGTCTTTCCAGCTAGTTCGAAACCCTCTTGCATGTCGCCTCCATCGAGCGCCTTCTGGATTTCAGCGAGAGATTTGCCCGTTCCTTCTAGCAGGCTTTTGGCTAGCTCGTCCGAGATCGTAATGGCGGGTATCCCAGAGTCGGCGAGCGAGGCGTCAAAACGCATAGGAACCAGCTCGTCATTTACTTTCGAACTAGGCCCACTGACGAAGATGATTCCGCGCGCACCCTTTTTGCGCGCCAAAGCTGCCTTTTGGCGCAGACGGGAGTAGCGGCGCATCTTCTGCTGTTCTTCAGCGGGGAGATCTTCAGGGACATAGCGAAAAACGATCACCCATTTATCCTTCACATCGAGATGGAAATAGCTGCTGTAAGATGTGCCACCCTTTCCGTCAGGAATCTCCATTCCGTAGCCTGCGAATACGATCGGCCCTTCCTCAACTGCGCCGGTTTCGGAGAAAGAGATCGGTTGCCAGTCTTTCTTGACTGATGGCGTCATCGAGTCGTCGCCTGCTTTGACCGTCATCCTGTTGTTTTCGCCCACTGCTACGCCAGCGGTG
>JAHDIL010000186.1 GCA_020630835.1 Verrucomicrobiota bacterium | reverse complement strand
CAGTAAATCTCCCGCCACCTGCTCCGTCAAAAACTGATCGAAAGGCATGTTATCGTTGTAGGCTTGTATAACCCAGTCTCTCCACAACCACATGTGACGCCCTCCATCGATCGAGTAGCCATTGGTATCCGCATAGCGAGCTTGGTCCAACCACGGAACCGCCATACGCTCCCCGACGTGAGGGGAAGCCAGCAAACGGTCAATAGCATGCTGCCAGGTGCTTTCAGGGTCTTCGCCATAAGAGGCAAGAAAAGACTCGACCTCTGCTCTCGTAGGAGGAAGTCCCGTCAGATCAAAACTAAGGCGACGAATGAGCGTTTCAGGAGCCGCCTCTTCACTGAAATCTAAACCTTCTTGTTGCAGACGGTCATGAATGAACCCATCGATCGCATTCGTTTCTGCCAACTTAGAGCTCGGGGTAACTGCCTCTGGTTGCTCGTATGCCCAGTGCCCTTCGAAGGGAGCCCCCTGCTCTATCCATCGGCGAATCAGCTCTTTTTGCTCGTCGGTGAGGACCAGATGACTTTCGGGAGGAGGCATCAGCTCATCAGGATCATCGGAGATGATCCGCCACCAGGCTTCACTTTCCTCCACGTCACCCGGCACGATAGCCCTAGTCCCACCCAGATCCATCGTCGCCCCTTCGAGTGTATCCATCCGCAGGTCAGCTCGGCGCCCATGCTCATCGGGACCGTGACAATGGAAACAAGTTTCAGACAAAATGGGGCGGATATCACGATTAAATTTGATTTCTTCCTGCGCGGAAACTGTCACCGGTGGCTTATCTTTGAGGCTCGGGTGTTGAACCGACCCGGTGGACTGTATGCTCTTCCAAGGATCTGCATCGCCTCGATCGTTACTCACAGAAGCCAAAAGCACCGGCTCGCCTGTCGAAGCAATCTCCGGCCGTGTCGCTCTCTCGATAGCTGATCGGGATTTTTGGCTCTCGCCTACTGTTGAAACTTCGCTAGTCTGATCACCCTCGCGGCCAGCAAAACTGATTACTAGGGCAATAGCAGCCGCGATGCTCCCACCGAGCGCCCAAATGCCTGCTTGGGGCTTCCTGCTGGTTTCGACAAAAGCTAGATCATTACGTGGGGCCTCACTGTCGATCCTCGTAAGAACGGTTAACAGATCCTCCTGCGACGCCGCGAGCCATGTATCAAGCGCGCAATGATCAAGGTATCTGTCCAGCGATTCAGGCGATTCTTTAAGTAGGGCACGGAACTCTCGTGCTTCAGCTTCAGAAAGCTTCCGCTCTGCCATTATGGCAACAAACTCATCGAGTTTTTCTACGTGTTTCATCAATTTCTATTATTCCTAGTAATTCGTTAGAGATCCCATCGAGCTTCGGACAGAGCTCTTTTTTTCGTGCAAGCCAACAGGTTCTGTCGAGCTCGGTGCAAAAGTTGTCCTATAGCGTTGCGCTTACGTTTGTGCTTCGTGGCTATGGTCTGAAGGCTCTCACCATCCATATAGAAAGACTGGACGACTCCACGCTGGGTCTCCGGCAGCTCACCTACGCAGAGCTGTAAAACGCGCCGCTGGCGCTGCTTTTCTGCTTCGCGCTCGCCAGTCCGGGCCTCTACTAAACGCTCTAGATCTTCATCCAGAAGCGGCTGCATGAAACGCCGGTTCCCACTACGAAGGGAATTCAAATAGTGATTGCGGGCGATCGTTCGCAACCAAGAAACGAAAGAGCTGCCATCCTCGAAGTCCTCTCTTTTCTCCCAAGCCGTCAGATTAGCCCCCTGAAGGATATCTCGGGCATCATGAATGTTCCCCGTCAGTCGCACTAGGTAACCCAGCACAGGAACTTGCGAAGATCGCAGCTGGTCCTCAAAATCAGCATGCTTGGAAGATATAGAATTGGTCACCACACAAAGGAATGTAATGAAAAAATTCTATTTTATGGAGCATTTTCCCAATTGGCTCACGCGATCGCGGCTTTGGTGGTGATCTTGCGTCTCACTACGTGCACGCAAATCGCCCCCATCACTAGCACAGTATGAGATATCGGAAACCAATCACCAAATCTCGCGTAGAAGGTTAGGATTCCCTCTCTCGGCACCCTGACCACGGCAGGGATACTACCACGGATCGCATAATCTCCGGTTTCAGGATCTTGGATGCTACGAGGCTCTCTCCCACCGCCGACACGATCATACAGGCTCCCAAATTCATCGATGACACCACTTACTCCCGTATTGGCGGCTCGCACCAACGGTCGACGCAGTTCTATCGCTCGCACGCGAGCATTTTCGAAGTGCTGCTCCGGCTGAGCTGTGCCATCGAACCAGCCGTCATTAGTTACATTTACCAAAAGCTGTGGTCCATCGCGGACAAACTTCCGCGCGTGGCCTCCAAAAGTATCTTCGAAACAGATAAGAGGGATAATCCCGACACCGCCTTCCTCTAGCTCCATCACGAGCGGCTCTGTCTCTGCGCCTCTGGCGAAGTCTTCGACGATAATTCCCCCGAGTATCGCCTCAATGGGAGGAAAGACATCACGAAAGGGAAGATACTCTCCCACTGGGACGAGCTTCACTTTATTATAAACTTGATAGTCATCTGTGCTCCCACGCATCAGCATCGCATTGTTGTAGACCTCTTGTGATGCCAGTTCACCGTCTTCCAGTCCGGTCAGCAGGTAGAATGATTTCTCCGCAAGAATTTCTTCGTTAAGGAACTTCTGCATCCAAGGGAAGTAGAAAAGTCCGGGCAATGCTGTCTCAGGCCACACGACGAGATCCGGAGCTTGAGTAGCAGTGAACAGATCTGTATAATCACGGTAGTCATGGAGCACCTGTCGCATCACAGTCTCGTCATCAGTCCATTTCTCTTCTAGACTATGATTGAGCTGCAGAATCCGGGTCTTCACCTCGACCCTATCGCCTCGCAAAGTGCTCTGCGACTTCGTAAGCCCATATAGGAATAGAGAGATAACAACAACAGCTCCCACCCCGAAGTCGATGTGTGGCCGTAGGCGATGGAACTGATGGATCTCACGCGCCAGCCGTATGAGTGTTGCGCAAAGGATGACATTAGCGAACATCATAAAAAACCCATAGCCATGGATACCGACGACATCAGCGAACTGCAGAAGAAGCAGTGAATCGGTAAGTGCCACACCCAGCCCATTCCAAGGAAATCCGGTTAAGACCCAGCTGCGCAACCACTCAAGCGAGCACCAGCAGCTGCCACACAATACGGCTACATAGAGCACGCGCAGAGACACCTGTAGCCCAAAAGGGTCTGCACCCCCTTCTGAGCGCGACAACTGCCATCGCCCGAGAGTGGCAACAAAACCCCCAAACAAAGCAGGGTATAAGGCGAGAAAACCTGCCAAACCTGCTAGAGCCGATATCCCTGCCCAAACCGTTCCCGCAACGGCTGACACAGAGGTCAACCAAGACACATTGATCAAAAAAAACGTGAGACCCTGCAGATACCCTATCCGAAACCCAAACCAAAACCTCGACCTTCCTTCTCTTGGTTTACCAAACCAGAGCCCCGCCAGGAAAGGGCTGGCAAAAAACCAGATCAACCACGTCTGCCGAAAGGGAGGAAAACAGAGAGCTAAGAGAACACCGCTGGTTAAAGCCCCGACAACAGGAAGCAGCCGCAGCCAGCTGCGAGACGGCTTCGAATCCATGCCAACATGCGGCTCATCCATCTCCAAGAAAATCCTGCGATCGACTATGCCTCTAAACGACCGCGCATGTCAGTGACTACCGCGTCTCTCAGCGCAGTCCACGTGGATTCTACCCTAGCTTTCTCGGCTTCGAGATCGTCTTTCGCAATAGCTGCCGAGCCTCCCTCGGGACGCACATAAAGATAGTATTTGATCTTAGGCTCAGTGCCGGAAGGGCGAACGGCAAAAGCGCGACCGTCAGCGAGATCGATAAACACCATCTTTTCCTTCGGGATGAGATCTCCCTCCTCATCGTAATGATCGTCGTTCAAGAAATCACGCACGCGAATGACCGGACTCCCGTCCATCTCAGTAGGTGGAGAGTCAATGTAGCTCTGAGCTAGCTTCTGGATCTGCGCTGCGCCATCGGCACCTGTTAGAGTCTCGGCATGCTGACCTTCTTTAAAGACACCAAACTGGCAGAAAAGGTCATCCAAAAGATCCACCACCGTCTTGCCAAGAGACTTGGCATACGCAGCGACTTCAGCAAACATAACGACTGCGCCATTGCCGTCTTTGTCACGCAGAAAATCGGCACCAAGATAGCCGTAGCTTTCTTCTCCCCCGAATACGAAAAACTTAGAGTGCTTCAGACGCAGGTCGCGGGTCTCTTCGTCGCTGAGGGAGCGATAGTCGTCACGCAAACTTGTGGGTATCTGTTGCTCATATTTCTGCAACTTCGCTCCGATATATTTGAATCCCGTTAGGGTATTAACGACCCCAACGCCAAAATGATCACCAATGGCCTGCTGAAGCTCGGTGGTGACGAAGGTCTTGACGAGAACGGCGTGATCTTGGTTCTCTGCAGTGACAACCCCCTTACTGCGGAAGGCATTCATCCGATAAAAAGCCATGAGCGATCCGATCTGGTTACCGCTGAGGAGGACAAGCTTACCCTCCCCATTGCGAGCCACCACACCCATACGATCTGAGTCAGGATCGGTGCCGATGACTAAATCAGCTGCTGACGCATCGGCCTGATCCATTCCCATTTGCAGAGCCTCTGCGTTCTCTGGATTCGGTGATTTCACGGTGGGGAACCATCCGCTAGGGACATCCTGCTCAGCCACCGTGTCGCAC
>JAHDIL010000185.1 GCA_020630835.1 Verrucomicrobiota bacterium | reverse complement strand
GAACGGTGGCGATATGCCTCCAGAAGAGGCGACTCAACCTTTCGATGACGAAATGAGTGCTGCGCTCGATACTCTCACTGGCGTCCTGCTGACCGCCAGGAGGAGACTGACGGATCACGGCGGCGAAATTACCATGCGCCGTCTCAACCGCCGAGAGTATGCCAACACGATCAACGACCTGTTCGGTTTCACCGTTTCGCTCAATGATATACCCGAGGACGGAGAAATCGCGACTTTCGATACCGTGGGCGCTGAGCAGCTGTTTACGTCGCGACACTTCGAACAATACCTCGAGCTGGGCAAAAAAATTGCGATGGAATCTTTCCGTTTTAACTACAGCCCTCACGCAAAGGTCAGTAGCGAGCGCAAGCAGCCAGAGGAGGGCGTTACCAAGAGATTGCGGGAGGAAGTGGCCGAGTCAGACCGGAAAATGGCGTTAAAGAAACAAGGTGCCGACTGGAAGGCGATGGGTTTCAAGGACGAAGGAGACGCAAGCATCCTTTTTCAACAGTGGGATTCTCGGGTGGAAATGCCGCGCAAGTATCTTCAATATCCACTGGTGGATACCGGCGTCTACGTAAGCGACGCAGCGAAATGGGCATCGGTTCACCGACACACCGATATCAGAGCCGATTATATCATTCGAGTCAGAGGCGGCGTGAGACCCGGCATGGACGATTTGCGCAGTATCGTCCGGCTCTGGGACAGGCAGGCCATTCGCGGAACTCTGGGCATGTCTGGAACTCCAGAAAATCCGCAAACCGTTGAAATGCGGGCTCGCCAGACGATGGGGCATTCGCATATGTCGGTCAGCGTTCGCGAAAACGTGCCCGAAAATACCATCAATACGATGCGCGGATATATTTCGAAAGTAGAAGGAAAAAGCTTTCATCCAGACCCTCACCCCTCAGTGTGGATCGACTGGCTGGAGATCGAAGGGCCGTTTTATCCCGAAACTCGAGGCAAAATTGAAGACATTCTCTACCCGGGCAAACCGACCGGCGGTCACAGTATCTATATTTGGGACGATAGTAAGATTCGTGAGCTGATTGATAAATTTTGTTTCGAAGCCTTCCGACGCCGCCATCCAGGAAAAGAGTATATCGACAAACTGCACGACCTGTTTCAGCAAAATCGTAAAGAAGGAATGAATCATGGCGATGCATTTGTCGAGGTTATGGGTGTGATACTGGCCTCGCCTGGGTTTCTCTTCATTCAGGAAAACGAAAGCAACAAAAAAGAGCTAAACAATCTAGAGTTAGCCACCCGGCTGTCCTACTATCTTTGGAGCGCTCCACCCGACTACGAGCTTTACGCAGCGGATCTCTCTGACCCCGCAATCTATCAAAAACAGGTGGACCGAATGCTCGCTGACCCAAAGGCGCAAGCTTTTCGTGACGGTTTCATCAGCCAGTGGGGCGAATTTGATCGCTACGATGCGATCACCATCGACAACAACGAACACTTTCGGTTTAACGAAGGCGTCGCGCACGACGCCAAGCGGGAAGTGCGCGAATTTTTTGGCGTCATGATCGATGAAAATCAGCCCGCCAGCCGGCTGATAGATTCCGACTTTGTCGTAGTCAATAATTCGCTGGCGACTCACTATGGAATAGATCTACCGCCGCTGAAAGATGCTCAGTTTCAAAAAGTGGCGTTACCGGCAGACTCGCCCCGCGGTGGATTCATGACTCAGGCCGCGTTTCTAGTCACCGGTTCCAACGGCGAACGTTCCTCCCCAGTCATTAGAGGCGCCCTGGTGATGGAAAAGCTACTGCACGATGAACCAGCTCCCCCGCCGCCAAACGTCCCCGAACTGGGATCTGCTACCAATGAGCCAAAGACCAATCGCGAAATGGTTGAGGCGCATCAAAAGCAAGCAGTTTGCGCTTCTTGCCATAAAAAGATGGATGTCATCGGTTTCGGTCTCGAAAATTTTGATACCACCGGCCAATGGCGCGACACCGAAAAAGTCGGCAACACACAGGTGCCCATCGAGACTGGCGGCACACTGCCCGGCGGAGCCGCGTTCGCAAACGTTCAGGAACTCAAGAAAGTGCTGCTCGATGAAGAGGAACACCTCGCCAAACAACTAGTAGAGTCCATCCTCGCTTACGCACTCGGCAGGACCGTTGAGTTTTCCGACGCTGACGATGTCGAGGAAATCCTCGCCAAACTGAAAGATGAAAATTTCCGCATGAAATCGATGATCCGCGAAGTCGCTTTGAGCCCACTTTTCCGCCGACGATAGCACCTCCCCCCCTCTGCTTGAGGGATTCCCGACACTCGTTTGTTACGAGATGAAGTGATCCAAATTCTATGGCGAACGCCGATTTTTGAACGAAACTACCTTACCGATGAGCAATTTCGTCACCAATTCCTCAACTCGACGCTCTTTTTTGCGGGCAGGTAGCACCGTGTTGGCCGTGCCTTTTCTCGAAACCTTTGCCTCGGCAAAAGCAACGGCAGCAGCACCTCCAAAACGGATGATTTTCCTAGGAGGCGGCTTCGGTTTTACCAAAGACACATTTTATCCAGAAAAAGCCGGCCGCTTTTCCGAGATCGGCCTTACAGAGGGCCTTGCCCCTTTGAAAAGGCATCAAGACGACATCACCATGGTGACGAACTTGACCAATCTCGGCGCGACCGATCCACATGGAGGAAGCGTCTCCTACCTGACGGGTGCCAATGTCGCGGGAACTCCAGGTAAACGTTTTCACAACTCAATTTCCTGCGATCAAGTGGCGGCTCAGCACCTCAGCCAAAACACGCGTTTTTCATCGCTAACGTTGTCGGCGAAAGAATCCGACGGCGGACAGAATTCCGGGCATGGCCAGGGCCTTTCGCTATCGTGGGATGACTCGGGGAATCCGTTGCCAGGAATCAACAAACCCATCGAGTTGTTTCGGCTGCTGTTTGCCAATCCCAACGATTCCCGCGCTGAGCTTGATAGCCGGCTGAAAAAGAAACAGAGTATTCTCGACTTAGTCCGGTTGGATGGTGGAGCGATGAAACGCAAGCTCAGTCGAGGTGATCAGGAGAAGCTCGACGAATATTTCACCGGCGTCCGCCAGATAGAGAAAGGTCTCGAGCGTGAAGCGAAATGGGCGGATATCCCGAAACCAGAGGCGCCGTTCCCCGAGCCGGGAGAAGGGCTTACCGGCGAACAAGAAATCCACTTGATGTATGATATGCTGATTTCTGCTCTACAGACCGATGCGACTAGAGTAGCGAGCTATCGGCAACCTGTATGTTCTCTGCTTTCAGGAATGGGTGTAAAATTGAAAGCGCACTCACTTAGCCACTATGGATTTTCTCAGCCTCGCATTCAGGCTTCCCGTGAGCGGGACAAAAAGTGCATCTCACTATTTGCCCATTTCATCGACCGCCTGAAAGAAGCCAAAGATATCGACGGCAGCCGGCTTTACGATAATTGCATTGTCAGCTACGGCACCAACCTGAGATCCGGTCATGAGCTGAAAAATTTACCGGCACTGCTTAGTGGGGGCGCCGCTAAAGACATCAAACACGGCAGTCACATCATTCTACCAGAGGAAGATACCCCACTGGCGAACTACTGGCTGACATTGATGAAGCAGGCAGATGTGCCAGTGGAGACATTTAGCCACAGCACGGGAATTGTGCCAGAGTTACTGGGGTAACATCAGAAGGAGCTTCTATCTTCTTTGAATCCCGTGAGGCAGAGGCCTAAACGGAGGTTGCGCGCTTCAGCAATCGAGTCTTCGGCAGTTCTTGCCCATCGCATTGGCACTGATGCAACCCAGCGGAAAACCTCCTTCCGGAGATAGCGCTTATTCGTTAGCTTGCGCATTCTATTGTGGTGCTCGAGTTCAAGAGATCCCATGATTTGAGACAGCAACCGCTTGTATTTCGGCGCTGTTCATTTTGGCTCAACTCGTGTTCCACTTTTTAGTTGCTATAATTTTAAGATTCGCTAGTCTTTCCAATATCATGAACAAATTTTTCCTCGCAGCCCTACTCTCTTTCTGCGTTATCGGAACAACTTTTGCCGATATCCACGAACCACCTAAGTCTCGTTTTACCAAGAATCGCAAGCTGGCACGTGGTATCAGCAACATCGTCTACGGTTGGACGGAGGTCCCCACTACCATGTATCGTATGGGAGAGCGCCACACGGAGCAGTCGGCGGGTATTTTCATCGGTGGGTTCTTCAAAGGTGTGCAGCGCGCCGGTGCCCGTCTCAAGTATGGGGTATACGAAGTAGTAAACTTCCAAAAGCCTCTCTATAAGAATTCTTACCGTCCTCCGATGAAGGACATTAATTATCTGCCATACAGCGGTTATGAGGAGTTCCCGCCGCAGATTGGTTTCCTGACCACAACGGGTTATACACGGGGACGAAGCTGGTAATCAGACAGCTTGTTTCTTCGACTAGAGCGATACTCGTCACGGAAAAGCCAGCACATGATGCTGGCTTTTTTTGTAGGGTAGTGGCGGGGGAAATGACGGAGCTCTGAGAAGCCCTTCTTCCAAGACCAAGGGGGCTAGTCCAAGCCTTTGTTGCCACAAACGCTGCCCTTTTCCCTCGGGCAGATCCGCCCACGGGCTCAAGTTCGCCACTAAGCCTGGCTCGATGGCGAAGGAAGGCTACTCATCCTCCATGCGATTGAGCATAATATGAAGGGCCCCTCCAGACAGCAAAATCTCAGCGATGAGGGAGGCCAGAGAAACCCCCATCAGACATAGGGCAGCAAAAAAGCAAATGGACCCAATCGCTCCGCTGCCGAGGATAATGGTCACCATAGAGACCACACAGAGC
>JAHDIL010000184.1 GCA_020630835.1 Verrucomicrobiota bacterium | reverse complement strand
CCCTGGCATTCGATGAAAAAAAAGTGCTAGGGTATCGTGTAGTGGGAACTCACTCTGGGCCAGATACGGCGGAGCTGGCCACGATCCAGTCGATGCCTGAACGCTCGAGTTCGCAGCAAGAGCTTTCCTCAAGCGGGGCGAGGCAGATGAGTCTTTTGCTCGAAGTCGCTTTAGCGGAGCCTTTTGAGAGGCTCGCAGCGGCGCAGTCTATTGTGTCTGTAGGTTTGCGTGCTGGTATTAGAGATGATGAGGTGCTTACGGCTGTGCCAGTGCCGCGAAAGTGGCAGCTGGCCTCGGAAGACCAGCACTACAGCGTCTGGTTGGGCAAAGTGTTTGATGCGCTCAACTCCTCTGAGCCTATTGATGAGTTAGGCGAGATGGTCGCCAAACTGGACGAAGCTGCAGAGCAGCACCAGGCTGAGGAGGAGCGCTCTCGGCGGGTCGACTTGGCGAGCCGGCTCGCAGCCCTTCTCCTGTAGAATAGAGATAGGAAGGTAAACCTTAGGGCGCAGGAATATTGCGCAGAGGGGCTAATAGGGATTCGTCCAGTGCCGGAGGCGTGGTTGAGGGTGGCCGTGGAGAGGGGGCAACAGTTCCCGGGATTGGGTATTGAGGTTCATCTACGCTCAAGTGGTCGGCGATAAGATACCAAGTGAGCATGGCTACCAAAAGGCTGATAACTTTTGCCTTCCAGTTCTTGGTGAAAACGTCAGGAGCATTCATTCTATCGGGGGGCTGAGATCTTCATCCTCATCCTTTCGACCTTTTAGTAGATCGATCAGGCGCTCTTCCAGTTCTTCCTGCTTCAGGTTGCGTTCCAGTTTGCCGGAGGTCACGAGAGAGATAGCTCCCGTTTCTTCTGATACGACTAGCACGATCGCATCTGACTCTTCTGTAACCCCCATGGCGGCTCGATGCCGCAGGCCTATACTCTGGTCACTAAGTTCTTTCTGGGTTAGAGGGAATACGCAACCCGCAGACAGGATCGTTTCATCCGTCGCTCGGATGACCATGCCTCCATCATGCAGGATGGTGCCAGAGTAAAAAATCGTTTCCATTAGCTCCCGACTGATTCGCGCATCGATGTTGGTTCCGCTGTCCATGTATTGTTCCAGCGTGATGTTGCGCTGAATCGCAATGAGGGCTCCCGTTCGCTTTTTGGAGAGTGATTGCAAGGTTTCGATCAGCATCTCGGTAAAACGAGCGCGCGAGTTTTCTGTGATGCTGGAGAAAAAACGATGAGACCCTAGCTGAGCAAGAGCTCGGCGCAGCTCCGGTTGAAAGATGATGACCAGTGCGATCGCTAGGAAGACTGAGATATATTTCAACAACCAGCCGATAACAACAAGGTCCAGCCAAGATGATACCAGCGTCAAGCCTAGATAAACAACAACTAAAGCGGTGAAGATTCTCGCTCCACGAGTCGCCCTGAAGTAGAGGTAGGTGTTGTAGACGATAAACCACAGCATCAGCACCTCTACAAGGCTGCGCCAATGATCAGTGAAAATAGTGGTCCAGTCGGGCATTAATTAGAGTTTAACGGGAAGATGCCATCTGATCAAGAGGCTGACTGCGGAGTCGAAGGTTTGAGCGGCTTCCGGGGTGCCTGAATGGGTAACCGCCATTGCGGCAAAGAACCGCTCGAGAGCTATCCATAATACGGCATAGAAAGTTGTGTTAGATCTGTTGTGGGAAAGGACCTTTCCGCCACCCCATTCTCGTTCACTGATCGCCCAGCCGCATGCATAACTAGGAGAAAATTCAGGAGCTTCATAGAGCTGGTGCGAGGGAAGCTCACTCTTCCTCATACGATGCATAAAAATAAGGGGAGTATGGCCAAGCCATTGTTTTGTTGGGTTAGTCTAGGATCGTCCCCACCTCGCCACCAAGCCCTACTGAGCAGACTGCCATAGCTGCGACTCCCTCTTCACGTCCGACGAAGCCCATGCGCTCATTGGTGGTGGCTTTTATGCCGATATCTTCGGCGCTAATGCCCAATGCGGCCGCAATTTTGCCTTTCATCTCTTGAGCGTGTGGCATCACCTTAGGGGCCTCACAGATCAGTGAGGCGTCTATGTTCTCGATATGCCCTCCTTTTTTTGCGACTAATTCTGCTGCTTTGGCTAGGATCTTAAGCGATGAAATACCCTCGATAGAATCATCGCTAGGAGGAAACCAATAGCCGATGTCAGGCTCTCCGATAGCGCCAAGAATAGCGTCGGCGATAGCGTGTGATAGCACATCCGCATCCGAATGGCCTAATAAGCCTAGATGGTGCGCGATCTCGACCCCGCCCAACACGAGTTTGCGACCCTCAGCGAATTGGTGGACATCGTATCCTATCCCTGTGCGATATCTCATGGTTGATTAATTAAGCGTATTCAGAAAAGTCGACCTTACCATTCGTCGCCATGATGGAGAACTTGTCAGTATCGATGTCTGACGATGTCATGGCGACTAGACCTCCGGCGCGTTCAAGGATGAGATTTCCGGCTGCCACATCCCATAGGCTTATGAGTTCTTCGATGTAAGCATCTAGTCTGCCGCAAGCGATGTAGGCTAGGGCTAGGGCGGCACTACCCATGAGGCGAGTTTTCCGGACCTGGTAGCAGATCGTCTTGTAGCGCTCAAGACCAGCATCGATGGATTCTTTGTTTTTAGAGAATCCCACAGTCACGATGGCGTCCTTCCGTTCGGCTCTTGTGCTGACCGAAATCGCCTTGCCATTGCACTCAGCGGGTCCTTCGAAATCAACGGTGAACATCTCATCCATCATGGGGTCGTAGATGGCTCCTATCTTTATTTCACCACTCTGGCGCATAGCTATGGAGATACAAAAATGAGGGATGCCGTAAAAGAAATTCACGGTGCCGTCGATGGGATCGACGATCCATTGTGTCTCGCTGGATTGATCGCCAGCGATACCTTCTTCACCATAAATCGCGTGATCTGGGAAGGCTTTGAGGATTCGGGCGGTGATGAGGTCCTGGCTTTCCACATCAAGCGCGAGCTTGATGTCATGGTCAGCCATCTCATCGACGGTTTTTTCTTTGGTGAAGTGGGTGCGTAGAAGGCCACCCACTTCGCGGGCGGCCTCTATGGCGACGGTGAGCTCGGGCGAATAAGACATCTTACCCGAACCTGTCGCCCACAGACGCATATTGCAAGCCTGCAGTCGCAAGTCTTACAGCTGTTGATAGAGGCAGATCTAGGCGGGAGCCAGCTCTCCCCCGGGCAGGTCTTCATCGCTGCTTTTCTCCTTCTTCTGCTCCACGTTTTTCTCCTCTTTGGGGACGGGAGGGGGAGTCGGACGCGAAGGCGGATTCTTCATCTCGCCATATTCGATAATATCCCCCACATGCGAACCATCGATGGTTTCATACTCTAGCAGGGCCTCAGCGATTTTTGCCACTTTGTCGCGGTGTTCAGTAATGATGTCGGTGGCTCTGGTGTAAGCCTCGTCGACGAGCCGCTTGACCTCGGCATCAATCTTCTGCGCTGTCGCTTCTGAGTAGTTTCTAGGCGTATTGATGTCGCGTGCTAAGAAAACCTGCTCGTCGCCGTCACCGTATTCCACCATGCCTAGCGCATCGCTCATACCCCATTCGCAAACCATGCTGCGGGCGATCCGGGTCGCCATACGGATGTCACCAGAGGCACCGGATCCGACATCATCGAGAAAGATCTCTTCAGCGACCCTACCGCCCATGGCGACAACCAGGTCATCGAGCAGACCTCGTTTCATATGAGTAAACTGATCCTCAGTGGGCAAAGACATAGCCATCCCGAGGGCGGGGCCACGGGGGATAATCGTTACTTTATGAAGTGGGTCAGTGTGCTCAAGCAAGTAGAACAAAATGGCGTGTCCAGCCTCATGGTAGGCCGTCTTCTTCTTATCTTTCTCACTAAGAGCAAGGCTGCGGCGCTCTTTGCCCCATCGAACTTTGTCTCGGGCCTCTTCTAGCTCAGCATTAGTGATCGCCTTGAGGTTTTTGCGCGCAGCAAGTAGGGCAGCCTCGTTGATTACATTGGCTAGCTCGGCACCGGAATATCCAGGCGTGCCGCGGGCTACGACGCTCATGTCTACATCAGCAGCCAGTTTGACCTTCTTGGCGTGCACTTTTAGGATTTCCTCACGCCCGTTGACATCAGGAAGAGCCACGGTGACCTGACGGTCGAATCGGCCGGGGCGTAACAAAGCTGGATCTAAAACATCGGGACGGTTGGTCGCTGCGATAATGATGACGCCGTCCTGTTTGTCAAAACCATCCATCTCGACAAGTAAGGCATTAAGCGTCTGTTCGCGTTCGTCGTGTCCTCCGCCGAGTCCGTGTCCACGATGGCGGCCTACAGCGTCGATCTCATCGATGAAAATGAGGCAGGGAGAACTCTTTTTTCCTTGTTCGAACATATCGCGCACGCGAGACGCACCAACGCCTACAAACATCTCGACGAAATCAGATCCACTGATCGAGAAAAAGGGCACATCCGCCTCTCCCGCAATAGCACGGGCCAAGAGTGTCTTACCTGTTCCCGGTGAGCCAACCATGAGAACTCCCTTAGGTATTACGCCACCAAGACGCTGGAACTTCTTTGGATCGCGTAGGTATTCGACAATCTCCCAGACCTCATCCTTCGCCTCCTCGACACCTGCTACGTCCTTAAAGGTGACCTTGTTTTTCTCCATGGTCATCAGTTTGGCTTTACTCTTGCCGAAACTCATGGCGCCCTTTCCAGCGTTTTTGAGCTGATTGCGGAAGAATAGGAAGAGCAAAAGTAAAAGAATAAAAATAGGCAGGTAGAATGACATGAACATCATGCCTAAGCCGGTGTTCTCAGT
>JAHDIL010000183.1 GCA_020630835.1 Verrucomicrobiota bacterium | reverse complement strand
GTTTCTCGAATTTTTCTTTTCACCTTTCTACTGTCGACTGCCGCTGCTTTTGCCGATACCCGCCCAAACATCGTTCTCATCATGTGCGACGATATGGGCTATTCTGACATAGGCTCATATGGTGGAGAAGTGGAGACGCCCAATCTAGACAAGCTGGCAGCAGGTGGCGTTCGCTTTCGAAACTTTTATAACAATGCGAAGTGCGAGCACACTCGCTCCTCTCTCCTCACCGGAGAATGGTGGATCCATAATGGAGCCAAACACGATGAGCCCTACAAAAAAGAGACCATCGGCGAGCGACTTACAAAGGCAGGCTACACGACACTGATGGCTGGAAAATGGCATGCGGGGGAGACTCCATTCGAGCGTGGCTTTAAGCGCTATTATGGCTTGACCGACGGATGCTGTAACTTCTGGAATCCCGGTCACGCTCGACTAGGCGAGCCTGAACCTGCAAAAAAAAGAGTTCGCAGTTGGGCCGCCGATGACAAGACCTTTCTTCCCTTCACACCTGATGATAAGAACTTCTACACCACAGATGCCTTTACATCGGCCGCCATAGACTTTTTGGATGACGAAGTTAAAACAGATGCCCCCTTCTTTCTGTATCTTGCTTACACGGCTCCTCATTACCCACTGCACGCCAGTGAAGAGGAAGTAGCGAAATATCAGGACTTTTATGAATCAATTGGATGGGACCGTCTTAGAGAACAACGATATCATAGGCAGAAAAAGATCGGCGTTATTCGATCAAATACGCCGTTACCACCTACCGATCCTGATATTCCTAGATGGGATGACCTAAGTGCCCCAGAGCGGACTGACTGGGCCATGCGAATGGCGGCTTACGCTGCTATGATCGACCGTATGGACCGACAGATCGGACGTGTTCTCGAAAAGCTCAAAAAGATGGGCAAAACTGAAAACACTCTTATTCTCTTTCTCTCCGATAACGGCGCTGAAAAAGACTCAGCAGATCGATCAACGATTATGGGGGCCAAGCCTTGGGAGGTCACGAGCTACCTTACTCAAGGAAAACCTTGGGCGCATGCCTCTAACACGCCATTTTCCGGCTATAAAATGCGCTTTCTCGAAGGTGGCTGCAACACTCCCTTTTTCGCGTATTGGCCGGCGAAGATCAAACAGACTGGCTGGACAGACCAGGTGGGCCATATTGTCGATATCGTTCCAACAGCACTTGATCTAGCAGAATCAGATGTGCCCGATCACCTTCCTGGTATTTCTCTAGTCAATAGTCTAACAGAGAAAGATGTAGCCGCACGCCCTCCTCTGTTCTGGGCCTATCGAAAGGATCTCGGAATGCGGAGAGGGCCGTGGAAGGTAGTTAAAAACAACAAGGCTCCGTGGCAGTTGTTCCATCTCGAAAATGACCCTACAGAAATTAATGACCTAGCTGATGAAAAACCTGAACTACGCAATGAATTAGTTAGGCTGTGGGAAGAATGGTGGGATACGAGGACGGATCGGCTGTAAGCATCAGTTTGTCGAATATCCGCCACTTTTTACAGCGCGCACCCTCGGAGTATGCCAGCCAACTTTTCAGGAGCCTCAAGCAGAATCCGGTGACCAACTTGAGGCAAGCAGTTTACCTCTAGTCGTGATGATGTTTCGATAAACGCCTTCGCGAGAGCCGCAAACTTCGCATCCCTTTGTCCCACCACTAGGCTGATTGGAAGACTCGCCTCTGAGAGAGCCGTTCTACAACAACCTTGACGGCCTAGACTCCATCGATCAAACGCTTGTCCTATCTCTCTACGATAACGAGTAGTGACAGCCACTTGCTCAGCTGAAATTTGACCAGCCTCAAACACGGCCTGCTCATTCCAATCTGACAGGATACCTTCCAGCGGCTCCTCGCTATGGAAGCGACTCGCCCAAACTTGATCATGCTCGAGACGAAGCGCGCGCTCTTCTGGGGAAGATAGCCCCGGGTGAGTAGAAACGAGAAACAGTTGATCCAATAAACTGACCGCCTCGGGCTGCTTCAGTAAAGGCAAGGCGAGCCGCCCCCCCAGAGAGTATCCGACCACAATGACTCTTTCACCAATACCGGCCGACTGTTTTAGCTTTCGTAGCCGGGGGAGAATCACCTCTGAAGCAAACTGATCTAAAGCAATATCGGCATTCTCCCAGAGATCAGCGCGCTCTATCGAGTCACCCAGCGCACTCTCGGTAGCGTCCCAATCTGAAACACTACCGAGGTTACCATGAAGCCCGAGTATTTTCATATCTATGAAAGTTCTCGAAGTGCTAGCCAAAATGCCTCAGAGTCGTCTTGGGAAAGGAACACCTCCACAATCAGACGGCGCTGCTCTATAACGTCATCGGGAAACTCACCACTAACAGCATCATAGCAAACACCATGATAGCCCCACCCCCAAGCAGCAGCATGATCTCGAAACGAAATGCTATGTCGATTCTCAGCCAAGGCGTTTGCGTCGGCGGGTAGGGTAGCCAGCGCTGGTAAGCGAGAAAATATTCGTCCCCCACAATTGTTAAGCACGACAAGACGCAACTTCCTACTCTCCCCCAAAAAGCTCTCCACCTGTTCCGTAAACCACAATCCATTCAGGTCGTAGAGAGCCGTCAGGTCCCCCAAGAGCACCCATGATGTTTCCTCATGAGAGGCAACAGTTAGCCCGAGCCAGGTCGAAATCTGCCCATCAATCCCGTTTGCTCCCCGACTAGCGAACACAGCTGACGATTCGCCAAGGCGGCGAGCAGCCATATTCCATTCGCGAATCGGCATACTGTTACCGAGATAAATCAGCTCATCTCTTCCCATTTTCTGCGAAAGCAGGCGAACGGCAGCTACTTCGCTCCTCGGGTGCTCATCAAGTAAGGCTGGCATTGGATCGGGAGACCTCTCGATCAAGTCCACCTCCTTCTGAAGATGATCAGGCAGATCGAAGTCGTCAGGGCACCACAACAAACTATCACGAGCCAGGCCAGTGAACGGCGTGGAGGCTATGGAAGCGATACGCAGGTGATCCCATGATTCGCTTTCTAGATCACGCCACCCGCGGCAACTTGGCACTTCTCCGATTCGCAAGCAGTGAGTCAACTCCCCGCGCAGCCAGTCCGTCTCTCCCGTCACAAGCGTGACTCCACGGTCCTTCAGACGATGTCGAATGCCACATGTAGCGTCAGCCCAAACAGGTATGCTGCGAGGAAGAGCTTCAACCCACTTAGCTACTGGTCTCTGCCAGTGAGCTGGCAATGCTCCTAACACAATCGCAGTGATTGATTCACTCCGCCTCAACGTTTCCCAATAGTGTTGCCATTTCTCAGGAGAATATTTGTAGTGAAGCGCTGCTCGCGGACGTGCTTCAACTGTTTTCCAGGCCTCAACATTTCTCCCATCAAAAGATTCTGGCTCCTCGAATCCGATGTTCAGATGCACCGGCGATCTGCTGTCCCAGTCATAACCATCGATAAACCGATCAATTTCCGTTGGGGACTCAGCATCTACGCTACAAGTAATAAAATTGCGATATAGCCCCCGCTGCATGATGGCCTGAGGGGCACCCGTATCGCGAAAGCGGAAAGGGCGATCGGCCGTCATCACAATGAGCGGAAGAGCGGAATGATAGGCCTCCACAACAGCAGGAAGGAGCTCCGCAGCTGCGGTGCCGGAAGTCGTCAGGACGGCTGCCGGTTGTGCATAGCGCTTTGTAAGCCCAAGAGCAAAAAAGGCAGCAGATCGTTCGTCAAAATGATTCCATAACGTCCACCCCCGCTCTTCCTGAAAATGAGTCAAAAGCTGGATCCACGGAGCGTTCCGAGCACCTGCGCAGATGACGAAATGCTTTACTCCAACACTCTCGGCGAATGCCAAACAGCGTTGCGCCAAGTAGCTATTCATCAACGCACTCACACCCCTAACAAAGATTTCACTGAATTTCTTTTGAGAGCTAGCTCTCGCCATTCCCTATCAAAACGAGACCCCTCGACCAGCCCCACCCCCGATGGAATGGAAACATCCCTCCCATCCCAGCTTAACTGCCGGATGGCAACAATAGTCTCAAAAGCGCCCTCATAGAAACACCCAAACGGCGCACCAAAGCTGTCGGGCACGACCAGTCTCTCCCGATACTCCATAAGCTGCCTGAGAGCCCCATCTCCGCGCGGACAGGCGCCAAGTGCAGGAGTCGGGTGGAGAAGCCGAATCATATCATCGTGAGTCATTCCTCGATGTTCCAGGACGAGGCGAATGGGAGTGTGTAGGTGCATAATCGACCCCAGATCCAATAGTTGTAGGGATCCTTTCCTCACTTCCCCATGGGGAGCCAGAAGCTCGAGCAAATAGTCTACGACATAGCCGTGCTCACGAAGCTCTTTGGGATCCTCGAGAAGTTTGTTAGCCTCATGTCTAGGAGCGGTGCCAGCCAGAGCCATGGTTTCTAGCACGCCGTCAGAGGCTCGCAGCAGATGTTCTGGCGTCACGCCTATCATACCGCTATTCTCCCGTTGGTATCCGTAAACATAGAGCTCTCTCGGCGCTGCCATAAGAGCCTGCACGAGGACGCCGGGAGAACCTCGGTGAAGGATTCCGCGCTCAGATAGCACAGGAACGGGCTTATCCAACTCGCCATCCGCTATATCAGAGAGGATCTCGCGATAGACCTCGCGGAATAGAGAGTCGTTTAGTCCACTCCACGCAATCTCCGGCCAATCCTCGACCCGCAACTCATCTATAAAGTCGCAGGGGTTACGGCAAACCTTCCATTCAGCGGGTGTCTTCCATGGAGCCTGATCCGACAGGGCGAAGTCGTTGGCATAGAAGGCAGGCTGTCCCTCTGGCGGCGGTTCTACTGAATCGACAAAAGGTCCTCGGCCACAAAAAAAATCACCATCT
>JAHDIL010000182.1 GCA_020630835.1 Verrucomicrobiota bacterium | reverse complement strand
CGTGAACCCTAACATTCTCTGCGCGGCCAGTATCGTGCATGATGAGCGCCACATAAAGAGCTACCGGATCCTCCAGGTCCTGGAAAATTCGCCGAAAAAGCTGCGTCTTTGGATCATCAGCTAAGAGCACCTTATCCAACTGATCAATACAGCGGAGCGTATGCTCGTCAGCAGAATAACGGTGAAAGAACTCATGCTTCACAAGATCAGTCAAAGGCTCAAACTCGGGAATATAGCGACCAAGAAAACCGTTTCGGTGCATGCGACGGAGGATGATAGCCACCTGCCCGCGATTCTGGAGAATCTCTTCGAAGGTTTCGCGATTCGCCCGATTACGGCGAAAGTTCCCATCGATGCGCCCCCAGTTCTCTTTGAAGAGCTTCCGCACATCCGGGCTAGTGCGCAGGTGCCTGCGCTGCGTATGAAGAAAGAAACGCATCATACGCTTCGGGTCCTCTGCAAAAATTTCCTCGCTCTCGGGGTAGATGAGACCTTTTTTAGAGTAGAATCCGTCGAATACTTCCTGCTTATCGGAACTTTGACGCGCCAAGAAGTTCAACACAGGTAGCCGAGTCGTCTCTGAACCCGCTACCTCCAGCCGGAAACTCTGCATGAGAGATGTGCCGTGGTTGAAAAGGTTTCGCGTATGCCGGTAGTAGTCGCGCATAAACGTCTCACTGCGCCGGATAATCGTTTTGCCGGGATACTTGAGATTTGTCGCGATCAAACCCTGAAGACGCAAAGTCATGATATCGCCGGCCTTGCCTTTCTGGCTGTAGTGAAGCTCGGTGCGCACACGAAGGAGGAAGTCATAGGCTTCCTCAATCTCGTCATGAGCGATTTGGGAGAGAATCTTTTCTTCGACCAACGAGTTGAGGCTTCTATTTTTACGCAGCACCCAAATCACCCAAATAAGGTTATGATAGTCTCTCAGCCCCCCACAACCTTCTTTTACGTTTGGCTCTTGTAGGTGGATAGTGCGCCCGTGTTTCTCATGACGCTTTCGGATGTCAACGCCTCGCTCAGCCAAGTAGTTCTTTTCACGTCCCCGTAAGCATTGCGTAAAAAATGTTTCTTCGAACTCATCGAATAACTCCTGATCTCCGGCAATCAAGCGAGCATCGAGAAGGGTAGTCTTCGTCTGGTGATCGGTGTTAGCAAACTGACAGGCCTCTTTGATCGAGCGAACGGGATAGCTAACGCTAAAACCCAGATCAAAAAGAGTCGTAGCAAACTGGTTAACAGCCGCTTTCAGCTCTGGGGAGATTTTGCGCGTGCTATGCGGGACCATTAATTGCAGATCGATATCACTGCCAGGTGTCATCTCAGCGCGCCCATAGCCGCCACAAGCAACGAGAGTGATGGGCGAGTCGCCAGGCTTTCTCTTGACGTCCTGCTCTGTAAGGACTGATTCCAGAAGATCTCCAAGAAGCACATCAAGGGTAGCTGCGCGAACCCATCCGATTTTATGCCCCTGCCCTCTCGAGTCATCAAGTGCGACCTCTCTATGCATCGATTTCGCACGCGACCACTCTTCCTTAAGGAAAGATTTGTAGAGCTTGAGGCCAGAAGCAGCGCGACCACGCTGCTTGGTGGCCGCCAGAGCATCGCCGGCACGAGCTTTTTCGGTGAGGAGAACGTCAGATCGATCCATCATGCCCCCCCTACCTCGTGAATCTAAGATTTTCCATCGCTTTTCTTTTCGCAAAATGCTGATTCATTCCAGCAATGCGTGAACCAAGTATGCGTCACAACCTGTCGAAACACATGAAAAGAGCCGCGTTGGGTATCTTTGTGGCGCTGATTTCGGCTACCAGTGCGCAGGGTGAAGACCCCAAAGCAAAGCGCGTCATTTATCTCCCTCGACCAGCCTACGAGGGGGAAGGCCTGTCAGAACCGATCGAAGGTGCTCAAAAGTTGCATTCAGTCCCCATGCGAGAGTGGACGTATGGACTGCGTCCAATCACACCCAAACTATGGGAAACGAAATCGCTCAACCGAGAGAGCATTTGGGCCGTGACTGAAGCGCTCGCTGAGGAATTGCTCTTAGCCGCAGAAATGATCGAACATAGAAATGAGAAAAAAGTCCTCACTCATCTTGAACTGCGGTCGGATGATCCCTTTTTTAGTGCCGTCCTCTACGCCCCCAGCCTACGCCTGGAGTTCGCTGATTTCTTAGGCGACGCGTTTTATCTAATCCCGATTGAGAAGACGCGATTCTATCTCTTGCCAGCCCTCAGTCGAACATTAGAGCGAGAAGGTGAAAAGTTCGTAAGGGAATATCAAGATGCGAAATCACCACTAGCACTAGAAGTGTTTCTTATCACAAAAGAGGCGCGCCGAGCTATCGGCGAATTACAGCAGTAAAAGAGCTGACACAACGAGCCGTCATAACTATTGACGAGCTTTCGTTATGAAAGGGGGGCGCAAGTATATCGGCTCTAGGCTTTCATCTTTGTCAGCCATCTGATGGCTCTCATGTTGCTGACAAAGGATTGAAGCCTTGGGCGAGACAAGACGCATGCCTTCGATAGAAGAACTAAGAGCCTCCTCTGCGGTCAAACAAATCACTCCCGAACTCTCCCACCGATCTATCCTACCCAAGGCTTCGGCTTTTGGAAGCAGCAAGGTATCTACAACCTGCTTTCCGCCCCTGATCTCACTCAGCGCAAGCGTTCCGCGACGAGCATCACTGACCACCACATAATGCTCTGCATCAGAACCGTAAGCTAAAAGTGAGCTGGCTCCTACGCTCTTACAATCCAGCCCGAGAGCCAGACCATTCGCCACGGCGATACCAACGCGCACACCGCTATAGCTGCCCGGCCCTAGACCGACGACGATCCTGCGTATCTCATGCCCAAAAGACTCCATCACCTCCTGCAACGGGTGAAAGATTTTCGCATTATGCGCCCGCTTGGTTTCGAAGGTATTCTCCCAAATAACCTCCTCTTTCCGCTCATCCCAAAGTGCTAGAGAGGCAGTCGGAGTGGATGTCTCGGTATCAATACGCACACCGCCGGTTGAAACATGAATCATGGTGCAGCGATTTCGTGAACTTCGTGCGCTCCAGAAAGAGCAATGCTTAGCCGGAACCAACGGGTTTCCGGAGGACACGCCTCAGGAAATTTATCAGCCCATTCTACAATGACGACAGCAGGCTCGTCCAACAACTCCTGCCAGCCGATAGTAATAAGCTCGTGAGAGGTTTCTAATCTGTAAAAATCGAGATGAAAGAGCGGAAGCTTACCGCTGTTCAGCTCATGAATCAGACTGAATGTCGGGCTAGAAACAGAATCTGTGACGCCTAAGGCCCGTGCAATACCCTTCGTGAAATGAGTCTTACCTGCACCAAGGTCGCCGATCAATGCAATGCAAGAGTAGGCATCAAGGCTTTCGCCAAGCCGCTGCCCGGCCGCAATCATCTCGTCAGATGATTTCGTAGATGCGAAAAGTTGTCCCTCAGCCATTCCGTTTCCATTGCCTCTCTTTTCCATTGCCGCTGAAGTGCTCAAAACCCTCTGCTGCAATGGTTGCATGCGGGTCCTGCTCTGTGTGAATTTCCCCTATCTGCGTCAACCTCACATCAGGAAAAGCTTTTGACCAGTGCTGGGCAAAGTGAGCATCTGCATCGGGCGGTGCAGTAAACAAAAGTTCATAATCTTCCCCATCCGCCAAAGCACTCCTAACAGAAGCCCCCTCTCGAAGCGGAAGGGATTCTTCCTTTATCCTATAACCAACGTCGCTGGCAGCAGCAAGGCGAGGCAAGTCCTGCCCTAAACCATCGCTCAAGTCCATCATAGATGTTGGCCGAACCTCCGCCGAGAGCTGGCTAAGCCAAGCCGCCTCCTGAAGCCGGGGCTTAAAGGACAGATGCCATCCCGTATCAAAAGAGTTGCCCAGGATACCAGTCACCCAGATGCCATCTCCAGGCTGAGCACCCGATCTGACCACAGCCTGCGCCCCCAAAAGCCGCCCCGTCCCAGCGACTGAAATGGCGAGAGCACCAGGCGATGGCAGCGAGCTGGTTTCGCCGCCTACGATGAAGGCAGATGCCGCTCGAGCCGCGGCAAGCGCACCTTGATACACTAACAGGATGCGATCAACAGCGACGTCCCTACCCACAAGAATCGTCAGCAAGAGAGATTGCGGCGCACCTCCCATAGCGGCGAAATCTGAGACCACCCGGTTGATCGCTTTCTTTCCAATGAGCTCAGGATCTGTGTCAGGGAGAAAGTGCACATCCTGAACGATGCAATCCGTCTTGTGCAACTGTTCCCCCTCGTCAAGAGCAGGGAGCAATGCGCAATCGTCTCCCAGATGAATGATTGGAGAAGCGGGTATCCCTTGCTCCCGCTCAATAAGAACACGGATGGCGGCAACAAGCCTATCTTCCCCCCACTCCCCTACAGTTCCTCCCTCCATTTTTGTATCCAGCTCTTACACCCCTGCAGCAGCAGCATCCTCCACCCAACCACATAGGACATGTCCAGCGAAGATATGGCACTCCTGAATACGGGCTGTCACGGAGGAGGGAACAGTCAGCTGGTAGTCTGAGTGATCCCCACAAAGTCCAGCATCAGCCCCCGTGAAGGCAATGCGGGTGACCCCTTGCTTTCCCGCCTGGGCAAGGGCACGCACGATATTTTCGCTGTTACCAGATGTGCTGATCCCAACCACAACATCACCAGGCACACAGAGAGCCTCTACCTGTCTGGCAAAAACCTCTTCATAACCGAAGTCGTTCGCGCAAGCGGTGAGGATAGAACTGTCCGTCGTAAACGCGATAGATGGGAGAGCTCGACGGTTTTTCACAAATCGCACGACGAGTTCTGCAGCGAGATGCTGGGCATCAGCGGCACTTCCTCCGTTACCAAAGAAACAAATTTTATGCCCATCCGCTAGGGC
>JAHDIL010000181.1:2494-4924 GCA_020630835.1 Verrucomicrobiota bacterium | reverse complement strand
TTTATCGGAGTAGTGATTCCCTTGGCATTGAGCTACACGCTGCCGTTTTCATTTCTCATGGCGGTCCTGTTGGTCTTTGGAAGACTTTCAGCCGATAACGAATTCATTTCGATGAAGATGGCTGGCCTAGGCCTATGGAGCATCTGTCGTCCTGTATTTCTGCTGGGCACACTGTTTACGCTGCTTTGTCTCGTGCTGAACGTCGCTATCGTCCCCAAGTGCAATAGGAGTAAGGATGATCTCAAGGCAAATATGATCAACTACATCAAGAAGGACCCGCTCCTCCTCTTCGCTGATGGAAAGGTCACATCTGAAATGCCTGGTTGGAAATTCTTCGGCAACAAGAATGGCAACACAATGGAGAATTTCCAGTTTGTTAAAGTGTCGAAAGTGGGGAATGAGCCCGAGTTTATTGGTATCGCCACCAGCGCGGAGATCACCTCTGAGATCACCGATACAGACACATCAATCTTCTTCACGATGAAAGACCAAAATGTCCTAATCTCAGACAAGGATGGGGTGGGGAAGGTAGCGTTGGTAGAGGAGTCGCCGTTTGCCCAATCAATGGGAGACTTGGTTTCCTCTGCCAAGCGGAAATCCATGGAGCCTGATAACGTGAGCCTGCAGCAGCTTCTTGAGCTTATGAGGGATGAGAGCCTCTCTCCGGAAAAACGTTCTAGCTACCGCACCGAGCTCAATATACGAGTCGCAAGTTCGATGAGCTGCCTCATATACGGGATTATGGCTGTGCCGTTAGGAGTCACCTCGCAGCGGAGGGAAAGCACGGCTGGATTTGTTATCGCACTAGGCCTTGCTGTCGGATATCACGTGCTATCTATTTTTGCCAAGGATCAGCACGACTCTCCAGAACTATTTCCACACCTACTAGTCTGGGTGCCAAACCTTCTCTTTTTCGTGATAGGGGTGACCCTCTTCTATCGTCTGAGTCGCAAGTAATCCTGGGTTTATTAGGAAAAAACTTCAGGTTTATGCTAGCTTGAAGCACTTTCGGTGAGTTTTCTCATCCTTTTAGAAATGGCAGACCAGGGATTCTATCAGGGGCAACAGCTTCTCCAGCAGCAGACAATCGCACCACAGATGCAGCAAAGTCTGCAGATGCTGCAGGCGCCCACGATGGAGCTGCGCAATCTCATTCAGCAGGAGATGATGGTAAATCCTACCCTAGAAGATGAGTCCACAGATGTCTCACTAGAGGAGGTTAGCTCGCCAACCGAGGACGAGGAGTTTGATAAGGAGTTTGCTGAGCTATCGCAGATCGATCAGGAGTGGAAAGAGTATCTCGCCCAGTCGCGGCAGGCGGCACCGGCCCGTCACGATGCGGACGAAAAGCACCAGTTCATGATGGACTCCATCGTTGAGCCAGTGACGTTGCAGTCCCATCTTCTCGATCAGGCAGCCATGGCTGATATCCCTGACGAGTTATTGGAGACGGTGCGCACGTTGATAGGGAATATTGATGATGGGGGTTTCCTCCGCGTCGAGCTAGAGGACATGTCATTTGACCTAGGGATATCGTATGACGATCTCCTCGACGCCCATGAGGTGGTCAAAGGCTTTGACCCGGTAGGAGTGGGAGCTGTTGACCTAAGAGACTGTCTTCTCATTCAGCTCGAGAGGCTGGGAAAAAGTCAGAGTTTGGAACACCGTATCGTCGAGAGCCATCTGGATGATCTAGCTCGCAAACGCTACCCGCAGATTGCTAAAAAACTGGGAGTCTTACCCGAACAAATTTCTCAGGCAGCAGAGATGATTTCATCTCTAGATCCCAAGCCAGGATCACGATTCGGACGCGACAACAACGCGCATGTCACGGCCGACGTATCAGTAAAGAAGGTCGATGGGGAATGGACTGTGATCATCCATAACGAGCAAATACCTCGCCTGCGCATCAGCAATTCATACAAAGATCTGATGGCGAGCAATCGAGGAGAGGATGCCCGCATCTACATCCGAGACAAGATTCGTTCTGGCAAATTCATGATCAAAAGTATTCATCAGCGTCAGGAGACTATTCGAAAAATCGCTGATCAGATCTTAGAGCGCCAGCAGGAGTTTTTCAGCAAGGGGCCTTCTGGGTTGAAACCGATGAACATGGCGCAGATCGCTGATACCGTGGGTGTGCATGAGACTACCGTAAGTCGAGCCGTTTCTGGTAAGTATATGGACACACCTCACGGTGTGTTTGAGATGAAATACCTATTTACCACTGGCTATGAGACCGCTGACGGAGACTCCGTCTCCAACACGAGCGTGAAAAAAGCGTTGGCTGACCTCGTGGCTAATGAGGACCCGAAAAAGCCTTTAAGCGATCAGAAGTTGGTGACCGAGTTGCAAAGGGATGGCGTCAAGATCGCTCGCCGAACGGTCGCTAAATATCGGGAAGAGCTAAATATTCTTCCCAGCCATATG
>JAHDIL010000181.1:0-2484 GCA_020630835.1 Verrucomicrobiota bacterium | reverse complement strand
CGCCGCGCTGCCAACGCGAGTATTATAACTCGCCGAAACTGGTGGCTGTCGGCGCCGCAATAAGAGTTGACGCCCTATCATTCGATCTCAGCATCCGTGGGCGTTATGCCAGCGTCAATTTCGCGCATCAGAGGGTAGGCTGTGAGCGCATCTCTGAGTTGTTCGCAGAGATCTGGATACCACGTTATCGTTTGAACCTGCTCTGGCGCTGAATTTCGTCTTAGGTCACAAGGCGCAATGATCACGGTTGTATTCGCGCGACCATTCTCAGCCACAAGGTAGAACAGCTCCTCAATTGCTGGGTCACCCACGGCCACGCAGCCAACCGAAGCCGCTTTTCCGTGGACATAGATGTCACCTCCCAAATTGGCTAACTCTTGCGGGGAAGGTGCCTGCGATATGCGGCCATCGGTCTTCGCTTTCGCAATATCAAAAGCATTCGGGTAATTAAGTCTAAAAGAGAGGTGAAACTGACTGTTGGGGTTTAGGAGTTCTACCTCATAGACTCCTTCGGGAATCTGTAGATCTCCTTCTTGGAGCTTGGGGCCAAGGCCTCCAGAGAATGCCGTGAGTGTGTAACTTTTTATGAAGCGATGAGATCCATTATCTTGTTTCCATAACTCAACCCTTTGAGTATTTTTGAAGACAAGAAGGCTGAGTAACTGGCCATCGATAAGGCTGGGGACTTCTTCGACTAGGCCGCTAGCCGCATGCACCTTTTCTTCGATTTGCCTGATTCGGTCAGCGACGGTAGCAGGTTCGGCTCCTCTCGCCAGCGTGGTAAGCAAAGCTAGTTTGATTAAGGTTTTGCCAATTAGAAAATTTTTCATAATTTGTTTTACTTTTATTAAAAGTTAATAAAGTTTAAAAAGATGTTTATAGGTCACGTGAAGACAATGGAGTATGCCTGCCGCAGCAAGGAAACGCTGAGGGGCAATTTGATCTTTCAGCATCAATACGGAGTTTTGATTAAGACGCCGAAGCCGCCTTTGTCGCGTCGGCCGCTTCCTAAAAAACAGGAAGTGACGTCGCGTTCGGGCTTTGGCTCCTTCTCCTGAGTGCCGCTCCATCGAGGCCCCTGAGGCTTCGTGGCAGTGACTTTTATGTTCTGATTTTGCTCTGTTGCAGCTAGTTAGCTTGTGCAGCGCCCATAGGGATCTTTAGCGAGCTTTTTCCTCTTCGACGAACGCTAGTCTGAGATCAGTAGCGAGTCAGTCCTAATTATTACACTAGGAGCCGCAGGGCGGGCGCTTGCCTCCGGTGAATCGCTCAAGCTAGTTACCCATGTAAGGCCACGAAAAACAATCAGGCGGTAGCTTTCTGCTAGCCGCCGACACTCTTTATGCCTAGGCTTCACTCACATTTTTAAGTTATGGCAGCAGCAAAGAAAAAATCCGCAAAGAAGAAGAGCGCATCCGCGAAAAAAGCCTGGGAGAAGCCCATGTCGGCCAAACAGTTCGACTTTATGCGAGAGGTGCTGGCTGCGCCTTCCCCCATCGGACTGGAAGGGGCGATGACCTATGGTGTGCTTAAGCCGGAATTTGAATCTTTTATGCCGAAAAAATGGGGCATCCACCAGTTCAAAGGGAATGCCGGGATCGTCGTCGATACTGACCCTGGAAATGAGGATAAGCCATCGGTAATGGTCATCGGGCATGCGGATAAAATCCGCATGCAGGTGCGTTCGATTTCAGAGGATGGGAAGATTTGGATCAATACTGACTCGTTTCTCCCTGGCGTGCTACTCGGTCACGAAGTGCTGCTCTTCTCGCAAGATCCTAAGGAACCCGGAGCTTATCGAAGAATCGAGGGCGGGACGGTCGAAGCCCTCGGCGCTATTCATTTCTCTGAGGCTTCGCAACGAACCGGGGATAAGGGGATCAAGCCAGAGATGATATACGTCGAACTACAGATGCATGGCGATAAGCCAAAGCAGCGCCTGGAGGAGTTGGGGATCAAAGCGGGTGACCCTATCATTTTTAACCGTCCGATCAAACGCGGCTTCTCCGACGACACGTTCTATGGCGCCTATTTGGATAACGGGCTCGGGTGCTTCACCGTGATTGAGCTGGCGCGGCTTCTCGCCAAGAAGCCGCTAAAAAACGTCCGTATGCTTTTCACGATGGCTACTCATGAGGAGATTGGGCGTTTCGGCGCTACGGCGCTGGCAGGGGAACTGAAGCCTGACGTGCTTATCGGTGTTGACGTAAACCATGACTATGATGCCGCGCCGAATATTGGCTCTAAGAAAATGAATACGCTGAAGATGGGCAAAGGCTGCACCATCACCACAGGAGCGATTACCTCTGACTACCTCAACAGTTTGTTTGAGCAGGCTTGCTTGGATGCTGGAGTCCCCGTGCAGCGGGACCTCTCTGGTCGTGATACTGGCACAGACGCTATGGCGGCGGCGCTAGCGGGGGTCGACTCAGCAGCGACATCTATCGGGTTTCCTATTCGGAACATGCATACTATTTCCGAAAC
>JAHDIL010000180.1:1326-4935 GCA_020630835.1 Verrucomicrobiota bacterium | reverse complement strand
GTTCTGCGTTTTTTAGCATCACAGATCGTAGGTTTGAGTCGGAGGTTAGGCTTTGTATCGCTTTAGTGAGAGCGTGCGTGTAGGCGCTTTCTGTTTTCTCTGGCGCTAGTTGCACGACGGCTTTGTGTTGCTGCAGATCGGCCACGATTTCGAGAAAGTTTTGCATGTGTGGACCGAGGATAACTGGACAACCAGCGCGAGGAGCTTCGATAGGGTTTTGGCCACCCTCGGCTGTAAAGCTCTTCCCAACGATAGCAACGCTGCCCAATTGATAGGCTTGTTGTAGCTCGCCGGTCGTATCGCAGAGCCATACAGGGGGTGCGGAGGCATCGCCATGTGAGACACCCGTGCTCCGCTGGTGCACGCGATAGCCGGCTTCGGTCAGTTCGCTGATGATGGCGGGGGCTCGTTCGGCGTGGCGAGGGATGATGAGAGCTCCTGTAGTTTTTGTGCCTGTGGAATGGGTAACAGCGTCGGCGATAATCTGCTCTTCTCCTGCATGGGTGCTGCCGCCGATAATCCACGTATCCACGCTATCTCCCCTGGTGCTTCCGAGCCAAGTGGAGAGGCCTTTGGTGTCATGCCGTTCCTGGTGAGGGGTGTCGAATTTAATGCTGCCTAGACAGTGGATACGCTCCTTGGGGACGCCCAATGATGACCAGCGTTCGGGGTCAGTAGGGAACGGAACCGTCACGTGATCGATTAGGTCAAAGATCGGCGCGATAAGGCTGAGGATTTTTCGATAGCGTCTTTCGGACCTCGGTGACAGGCGAGCATTGACCAAAAAGATGGGAACGTCTTTCGCCTTTAGATGAGTTACAAGGTTGGGCCAGATCTCGGCCTCGATAAGGATGAGTGCCCTCGGATTGATGTGTCGAACAACGTTTCGAACGATAAATCCTAAATCGAGAGGATTATGAATGATAGAGACTGTGCTAGGTAGATTCTCTCGCGCTACGCGATAGCCGGTGGTGGTAGTCGTGGAGAGGATGATGGATGTTTTGTCCAGCTCCGGGCGGGTCTTTAGCTCGGTGATGAGTTTTTGTGCCAGCATTACTTCCCCGACACTGACGGCATGTATCCAGAGCGGGCGGGTGAGAGCATCGGGTAGATCTTCCACAGAAAACCTCCCGAAGCGTTGGGCTAAGCCTCGTCTCAGCCCGCCGCGGCGCATACCTTTGTAGATAAACCCGGGGAGGCCAATGACCAGGCCGAGGGGTAGGAGCAGACGGTAGAGTGTGAGAACGAGGGTGCGCGACATGGTTACGTTCTGCTTCGGCTAGTCTTCGGGTTCGCCTACTTTTGTCAGATAAGTCAATCGAGTGTCGCCGTAGCTTTTTTCCTTGTAACAGTGCCAGTGAGCAGGAATGGCAAGATCGCGCTTGGCGAAGTTCTCTAGGATGAAGGCGCCCTCATCCGCTAGGAGTCGGGGCAGGCCAGGATGTTCCAAAAGAGTAGTGATCAATTCTTCCCTTTCCTCGTCGCGCGCATAGGGCGGATCAGCAAAGATGATTTGAAATGGTTCCGCTGTCATTGATGTGACTTGATCGAGAAAGTGGATAACGTCGCCGCGCCTAACGCGAAGGGGCTCTAGGGAGAGTGTCCGCGCATTTTCCTCAATGACGCGGCAGGCCTTTGTATCATGTTCTACGCTGAGCACGGATTCAGCCCCCCGGCTGAGGCTTTCTAGACCGAGTCCTCCACTGCCTGCGAATAGGTCAAGCACTCGCGCTCCCTCGACTCCCGATGGAGGAAAACAAAGCCTCGCGCACACGGTCAGATGTGGGTCGTGTGATGCTATCTGGCATCTTGAGAGCGCGCCCTCTTGCTGTTCCGGCAATGATTCGCATAGGGCGCGAGAGTAGATTGCGCAACGCCATTAGGCAACTAGTTACCAGCTCTGGCGCGATCGATTTTCGTGGACGAACACGGTCTCAGTTCGTATCCATACAAGCATGAACAGGTGCCTTTCAGTCCTTCCTAGTTTAATAACCGCCCTCCTTTTGTTGATGAGCGGAGGCGCCTCTTTTGCTCAGGACTCAGAAGCCAGTGAAATTGTCACCGAGAACAAGGCACCTGAGAAGCAGGATTTGGAGAGCTGGACGGGTCAAAAAGTGAAGCTCACGATTCGCAATGACGGACTCACCGACCTGCGCCGACTCCGTGATATCGAGCGGTTTTTTCAGCAGGCGGCGGCGGCGAAAACCGCTGAAGTGCAGCTTGTTCTCGACTGCTCTGCGGAGTTGAACTGGGAGCAATGGGAGTTGCTTCTCAAAGCCCTGAATGCAGCGGCTCCTCTCGATGTGACCGTTTTTATTCCGACTGCTGCCACGGGTAGTGGCGCCTCTTTTTTTCTGATCGCCGATCGATTGGTCATGGCGGAAGGCTCAGTCCTCGGCGCTATAACAGCGAAACCCGCTGCCCCGGGAGCCGATGATGAGAATTCCTCCGCCGGCGAGGCTCCGCTCACCTACACCAATTGGTCTGTGCTGGAGGCGCGTTTGCAAGCGCTCGCTCGTCGTCAGGATGTCGATCCTGATCTGCTTCAAGCTATGATTAATCAGGAGGCAACTTTCGAGCAGAATGGTGACGTATTCGCAACGGACAAGTCCTTGCTCACTCTACGAGCTGGCCAGGCTGCTCAGCTGAAAAAGGGGGATGGCCCTTTCACGACTTTGATCGCAGATAGGGCCACTTTTTCCTCCTCCTTTGGCGAAGTTGATAAGGCACGGGCTTACACTCCCCAGAATTTTGCTGAATGGGAGAACCGTCGCCGCATGCAGGAGGCGCGGGCGAGGACCGGTGAGACCGCTGCCGACACCGCAGGAGCTATTCAGGATGAGTCAGAGACCATTTTTCTAGGGCGGAAGAACCGGATTGATTACTCGGGGAAAGTTGTCGTTATCCCCGTTGGGCAGGATACGCTTGTCAGCGGGAAAGCTTCTTTCGACTTTATGGAGCGCACCCTGCGTCGCGCACAGCTGCAGAAGGCCGAAGCTGTCATTTTCGATCTTGATACTCCTGGCGGCATCGCGTGGTATACCCAGGACCTCATCCTAGACGTGTTGCAGGCGACGACGATTCCTACCTACGCCTTTGTTAACACCCGTGCGGAATCTGCGGGCGCGATTATTGCCATTGGGACTGACGAAATCTACATGCGGCCTGCCGCCACTATCGGCTCTGCCCTCGTGGTGTCTGGTGGAGGCCAAGATCTGCCGAGCGCTATTGAGGATAAGGTGACGCAGATGCTCATCGGTTCGGTCCGCAATGTGGCCGAGCTCAACGGGCATAACCCCGACATTGCCGAGGCTTTTGTCACGCAGGATAAACAGGTCGTTGTCGAGGGGGTAGTGGTGCACGAGGCGGGTAACGTGCTGAATCTTAACACGATTCGCGCCACAGAAGAGATCGGCGGGAAGCCTGTCCTCGCCTCAGGTATAGCGATGAGCTTGAAGGACCTGGCCGATCAGGAGGGCCTAGAAGGCGAGATCATGGAGGCAGAGGCTCTCGGTTTGGAGAACTTTGCTCGATGGGGGCAGCGTTTCGCTTTCGCCGTTTGTGGGCATTGCGGGCGTGTATCTGGAGCTCAAATCGCCTGGATTTGGG
>JAHDIL010000180.1:0-1316 GCA_020630835.1 Verrucomicrobiota bacterium | reverse complement strand
TTTCGCTATTTTCTTTTTCGGGAATAACCTGGCTGGAAATCTGGCCGGTTACGAACTTGCTGTTGTTCTCGCTTTGGGGATCGTGTTGATCGCTCTAGAAATTTTTGTTTTTCCGGGGACGATTATACCCGGTTTAGTCGGAGCTATACTGGTGCTGGGCTCTCTCGCATTCGCGATGGTGGATCGTGTCGATTTCGAATGGCAGATGGCTGACCTCCCTGCTGCCGAGGGTTGGCTCTCGCTGTTAGGAGCTGGGTTCCGTTCGGTCGTTATCGGCCTGGTCGGCGCTACGGCGCTTATTCTCTTGGGTATCAAGTATCTGCCCCAGACCCGGCTAGCGAATCCTCTTATCTTAGCGAGCGAGGTGGGTGATTCATCAGTAGGTGAGCAGGCTCCCGAGGTCGTCAATCTCGTTGGGCAGACAGGAGTCGCGGTCACGCCCTTCATGCCTTCGGGGAGAGTGCGTATTGATGGTAAAAACTATAGTGCCGTTTCTATGGGGCCTTCCATCGAGAAAGGGGAAGAGATCAAAGTCCTTCAGCACGAAGGAAATCACCTAGTGGTTAAGGGCGCCTCCTAGCCTTTCGCTCCTCGTTTATTATTGGTTTGCTGTGTTACTCCTGCTTGCAATCGCCCGGTTTCCGTGAATCCATCTCCCCTTACATTATGAAAACCAGTCTTACCCTGTTTCTCGTTACCCTTTTCGCCTTCGCTGCCAGCTGCGAGCGTCGCAGTGTAGAGGAGACGAAAGTGTTGCATGAAGGTCATGGCGCTCATCACGATGAGGGCCATGGAGAAGAAAAGAAGAAAGCCCATTAATTCTTCTTTCTTGTGACTCCGTCATATCTTACCCTCACGCGCTATGAGCAAAATTATTCCCACTATTAGTTCTGGAACGGCTGGACCACTCGGTGTTTTACATCTTCCTCGCCTCTGGCAAAAAGCTTCGCTAGGCGCTCAGGATAAGCTTCATGATGACTACCCCGCTTGCGGTGCAGGTTATGATCAGATGACGATCGATGCGCTCGGCGTCGATCGTGACGCAATGCTGAGTTTCATCTCCAGCGAAAAGCCCAGCTACGTTGACTTCGAAAACTGGATCGCAGCGAACGGAAGCACTGTCACTCCAGAAGCCATTGCAGCCCACAATTCTGCTGTCGAGGGCTACATCCATGCGGATGAGACTCGTGCGGAGATTTTCGCTGGAACCGGGCAAACTGATGAGTCCTGTGCCTTCCGTGATGCGGTGAATCTCAATAACCTTGATGACTGGGCGATCTTCCACGCAGCTTTCCTGAGTTCTTCGCTCTTTACTC
>JAHDIL010000179.1 GCA_020630835.1 Verrucomicrobiota bacterium | reverse complement strand
CCTTTTCGTCCTCCGATTCGACCTCAGGCTCTCCCTCAAGCACCTCTTCTGATTTATCGCTAATCTCCGGGCTCCCTTGTTCGACAAGTTCGTTTTCCGGAGGGAGTGGCTGATCTGACTCCAAGGCATCTTGTTCGATGTATTCAGAAGCGCTGTCCTCAAATCCACTCCCGAGCGCTTCTGACGAATCGATTAGATCGTCGATGCTATCGCAGTCAGTGTCTCCAAGTTCCTCCGTCGCATCTTCAGTCGTTTGGTTATCGGCTTGAAATCCTCCAGAAAGATCGTGCTGCTCGGTATCAGTTTGAGCCCCGAACTCATCATCCTCCGGAATGGATGCATCCTCTAATTCATCGAGGAATCGGTTTGCGTTCAGCTCGGTAACAGCCTCAATCGGCTCTGCCTTCACCTCTTGAGCCGAGCTCTCCTCTAAAACTTGGCCGGACTCAGGTTCACGCTGAATTTCATCCCCGGATGTAGAATTGGGCTCCAGTTCGCTCTCCGGCTCCGTCTGATGTTCAGCCTTGCGAAAGATCTCCTCAATCGAGCCACGTTTCGGATCACTTTCGTGCTCCTCGCCCCGTTTGCCATCTTCCCACCAGCGATCATCCGCTTCTGGCAACCGGGTAAGCTCAGTGCCAGCACTCACTTCAGCTCCTAAGAGTGACTTCTCCTCCGGCAGCTTTACTGAGGATGACGGAGCTTTCGTTTCTTTACGGGGAGCAGTCATAGAGTTTTTAAAAGCCTATTTTGGCCCCGTTGATCGACGTTTCAAAACAAATTTCAGCGATCCTTGTCGAATATGCATCGGGCACGCCTGCATAAAGGTTCCTCTAAAAGCTGTTTTTTCTTCCGTTTCATCGAGATTTTTGCTACTAAATCGAGCTGTATTGAGGAATTAGCGTCTATCTGATGCACTAAATCTGAAATTACGTTTGGTTATATGGTTCGCCTGTCTTCGGACAGCAGGAGAGGTCTCTTTGTTGCTCGCAGAGAGGCCTTTCTTCCTTTTCGGATGTGTGCATTTTCGGATGTAAAACAGCCGTTTGCGTCTACAGTCCGGGCTTGCAACGAAACCACACCCACTACCTTTGACCACGCCGCTCACTATTGCTGATCGCACTTTCTCCTCACGACTATTTCTGGGGACCGGAAAATTCCCCTCGAATCAAGCGATGGCAGATGCTCTCGATGCCTCGGGCACAGAAATTGTCACCGTAGCCCTGCGCCGGGCGGATCTTTCTGGTGAGAATGACCCCTTCGCAAATATCCTCGATTTCATCGATCCTAAGAAATACCTACTGCTGCCCAATACCTCGGGCGCCATGGATGCAGATGAGGCCGTCCGGTTAGCTCGTCTCGCCGTCAGTGCCGGCCTGCCAAAATGGGTAAAACTCGAGATTCATCCCGACCCGACTTACCTGCTCCCTGATCCAATAGAGACGCTAAAAGCAGCGAAAACCCTGGTCAAAGAAGGTTTCACTGTGCTGCCTTACATCAACGCCGATCCGGTCCTTGCGAAACGACTCCAGGATGCCGGGACAGCCACCGTCATGCCCTTGGGTTCCCCTATTGGTTCCAACCAAGGCCTAGAAACGCGCCGACAGATCGAAATCATTATTCAACAGGCCTCAGTGCCTGTTGTGGTTGACGCGGGGATTGGCCGCCCCAGCCACGCAGCTGAAGCACTCGAAATGGGAGCGGACGCCGTGCTAGTGAATACCGCCATCGCCATTGCCAACGATCCGATAGCAGCTGCCCGCTCATTTAAGATGGCAGTGGAGGCTGGCCGGCTCTGCTACGAGAGCGGCTCCGCCCACTCGCCGGAGCAGGAAGCCTCCGCAACTAGCCCTCTCACTGGGTTCCTCTATAGTTAGCCTAACGCCAAACGGAGCTATTTCATCATGACGGAACCGACAGTCGTCGACATCGTTCTTTCTCTTGAGAGCTCGGAAGATGAGGCAGCGCAGAAAAAAGCTCTCGGCCGAAAGCTCAAGGTGTCCCCTAAGCGGATCAAAAGCCTACGCTTAGTTAAACACTCTCTCGATGCGCGACGACCGGCCATTCGCGTGCAGCTAAGGTTCGAAGTCGGCATCGATTGCCCTCTCCCGCCCGAACCCGCGCCCGAGATTTATCTCCCCAAGCTAGATCCTTCAGCTAAAACCGTGATCATCGTCGGTAGTGGTCCCGCCGGGCTTTTCGCTGCGCTACGAAGCCTGCAGAATGGTTGGAAACCCATCATAGTAGAGCGCGGCAAAGACGCCTCAGCACGCCGCTATGATCTCGCACCAATACTCAGAAAAGGCACGGTCATCGAGGACTCCAACTACTGCTTCGGCGAGGGCGGCGCGGGCACCTTCTCGGATGGTAAGCTCTACACCCGAGCGACCAAGCGCGGCCCCGTCCGCGACGTGTATGAAACCCTCGTTGCTCACGGGGCACCGGCGAGAATTCTCGTCGATGCCCACCCTCACATCGGATCGAACCTGCTTCCCAACGTTGTCAAAGCTATGCGCCAAAGCGTCATCGATGCAGGGGGAGAGGTGCGCTTTGGGACGAAGATGACCGGTTTAATCCGAAATGGGGAACGCCTCGCAGGACTAGTCGTCGCGCGAGAAGGCTCGGAAAGCGAACTTCTGGGAGACGCCGTTATTCTGGCAACTGGACATTCTGCCCGAGATGTCTACCAGCTCTTGGATGAGAAGAATCTCCTCCTCGAGCGCAAACCGTTCGCCGTAGGCGTGCGAATCGAGCATCCCCAACCCCTGATCGACAGCATTCAGTATCACTACGAGCGTGGCCTCGAGCGCCCCCGCCTACTGCCAGCCGCTCGCTACTCACTCGCCACTAAGATCGAGGATCGCGGCGTGCATTCTTTCTGCATGTGCCCTGGTGGCTTCATCGTTCCCGCCGCTACGGAGAATGATGAGGTCGTTGTCAATGGCATGAGTTTATCAAAGCGTGATAGCCCTTTCTCCAATAGCGGCCTCGTAGTCACTGTAGAGCCTGAGGATACCAATTCATTTGCCGCAGAGCACGGAGTTCTCAGTGGTATCGCCTACCAAAAAAATTTGGAACAAACCGCAAAACAGGCAGGCGGCGGAGGTCAAGTTGCGCCAGGACAAGGGCTTCTCGATTTTCTTGGACGGCGCGAGTCTTCGTCGCTTCCGCCAACCAGCTACAAGCCGGGGCTGCGCTCATCGCGCATCGACGAGCTACTCCCGGACAGCGTATCCAGCCGGATGCGAGCGGGTCTGAAACGCTTCGGTAAACAGATGAAAGGCTACGTCACCGAAGAAAGTCTACTCATTGGCTTTGAAACACGAACCAGCTCTCCGGTGCGAATTCCACGAGAAAAAGACAGTCTACGGCATCCCGACTGCGCCAATCTTATCCCCTGTGGAGAAGGAGCCGGCTTCGCCGGCGGTATTGTCAGTGCCGCCCTCGATGGCCTCAGATGCGCCGATGCACTCGAAGGCTTATGATCAGCTTTTGAGAAAGCACTTGAGACTCACGCCTGTTTTCCGTATCTAGCTAACAACTTTCACCCTACTTTCTATACCTCTACCAAAATACCATTATGGGACGTGCCTTTGAATACCGCCGAGCCTCCAAAGAAAAACGCTGGGACAAAATGTCCAAAGTCTTCCCTAAGCTGGCCAAATCGATCACTATGGCCGCTAAAGAAGGCGGCCCTGACCCGGATATGAACCCGAAGCTCCGTTTGGCGGTCCAGAATGCCAAGAGCGAAAACATGCCGAAGGACAACATCGAGTCGGCGATCAAGCGTGCCTCGGGTAAAGACGCTGCCGACATCAAAGAGGTAAACTATGAAGGCAAAGGCCCTCACGGCGTAATGGTCTACGTGGAATGTGCTACAGATAACAACAACAGAACCGTGTCCAATATAAAGACCCACTTCAACAAAACTGGTGGCGAGGTTCTGCCCAGCGGTGCCCTAGAGTTCATGTTCAACCGCCGTTCAGTCGTCGAGTTCGAAGTTAGCGCTGAGATCGAAATGGATGAGGTAGAGCTCAACCTAATCGACTCAGGTCTGGAAGAGCTGGAAGTCGAGGACGGCATTGCATACGCCTACGGCGATTTCACCAACTTCGGCGCCCTCAGTAAAGGCGTAGAAGATCTGGGCATCGAGATCAAGAAAGCTGCCCTAAAACGCATTTCAACAAATCCTCAGGAATTCTCCGACGAGCAGCTGGAAGAAATCGAAGGTCTACTCGACCGACTGGAGGAGGACGAAGACGTGCAGGCCGTCTTTACCAATGTTGCTTAGGAGAAGATTAAAAAACTAGGAGACCAACAACTGTCTCCCCCCATTTTATCCACTCACACGGCAACAGGGAAGCGCGCAGCCACAGCTATGTGAAAATCGGAACAAAGGCAGATGGAATCAGAGCCTCAACACTAAGGAATAAGGCCATCACTACACTTTTTGTGGCGATAACGGCCTCGATTATTTTCTGCACCGCGATCGCTTGCCTCGTTCCTCAAGATTATCTCCCGGCTTACGTCGCCCGCGATGACGCCGCAGAGCATACTTGCTTGCCTCGCCATTTCGGGTAGACATGTTTCATATGAAGCAGCTTTTGTGTCTTTTTATTCTGACCTGCCTACCGACTTTCTCAGCGCTCAGTAGCGAAGCAGATCGCCCCAACTTCATCTTCCTTTTTGCTGACGATCAGCGGGCTGATACTATCGGTGCCTGGGGCAACCCTCATATCAACACTCCGAACTTTGATCGCCTCGCTGCCGAAGGGATGAGCTTTCGGACGAACTACTGCGCAGGCAGTTACTCTGGAGCTGTCTGCATCGCGAGCCGCACTATGCTGATGACTGGCCGCCACTGGCATCGGGTCCATGATACCAGAAACTGGACTGATCTCCCGCTACTTCCTGAAACTTTAGAATCCGCCGGCTATCGCACCCACATTGTCGG
>JAHDIL010000178.1 GCA_020630835.1 Verrucomicrobiota bacterium | reverse complement strand
AAACGAAAGGATACTTTCGCGATCAGAAAAGAGAGAAAGAACGCCTTACTTTTAACAATGAACTCCTCGATCTCCTCTCCCAAGATACCCCGGAGAATGAACAAGTCAGCGATCTGCAAGAAGCGTTGGAGAGCTGTTTGGGTAAAGTTGACCAAAACAAACGAAATGCGCTTCTGGCGAGATACCAGGAAGACGAGTCCGTGGAAGCTCTCGCGAAACGCTTTGGCCAAAGTGCCAACACATTCTCCCAAACGCTTCGCCGCCTTCGGTCTTCTCTGAGCCGCTGTATCGAAACTCAAGTGAAAGCCCTTCCATCCTAATGAATCCGAACTCTCACGAATTTGAGACCCTTGTCTGGAAATATTTGGACAAGGAAATGAGCGCCGAAGAGTTCTCAAACTTTGAGTCTCTGCTTACCCAAGATAGGGAGCTGCGAAAACACTACCAACGCCTTGTTGAGATCCACCAGAGAATTCATGTGAAGGCTACCTCTGAGCCTGAGCCGATCTTATTTCCAGCGCCTCAAGAATCACCGTCATCATCAAGGAGCTTGAGCAAATGGGCTGCTGTCGCAGGCATTGCGGCTTGCGTAGCATTTCTTCTCGTTTTTACAGTGTCTTCAACGAGATCTAGAGACACCAACAACGTAAGATATCTGGCTCTTCGTGACGCGGTGATCCGTGGCTCGGAGATTGTGCCTGGGGATATGGCAAGCTCTCGCATGGTGCACCTCATTAATGGTGCGGTCGCCCTTGAATTTCCAGGAAAAACCAAAGCCGTTATCGAAGGCCCTGCTTTTTATCAAGTGCTCAACGATCAGTCGGTCATGTTGTCTGCAGGCACTGTCACCGTTCATCATGAAGGGAAGCCGGGAAACTTTAAGGTCGTTACTCCCGTAGGAAAAATCGTGGACTGGGGCACCAAATTTGGAGTGTCCGTTGGTAACGGAGTCACGGATTCGCTGGTGATGACTGAGGTCTATGAGGGAGAAATTACCTATAAGCATAACCAAAGTGAAGATCTAACTATCACCAAAGGAGAGAGTCTGGCTATTGTCGGAGATCACAAGCAGCAAATCATTTCGAAACAACTTGATGGAAGAAGTGTTAGTGTTCGGGGCACCTTCGAACTCTCCAGCGACAATTCCGGCCTAAAATCGAAAACCAACCTTGCGCTGGGCAAGCCCGTCACCAGCCCGAGCCACTACAACCGCCCAAAGAGCGGTGAGACTTTTCCTCCGTCAGCTCTCACCGACAATCGACTGAACGATACCGGAGCTCCCTGGGATTGGTCCTTTTGGCTCGCTGAGGACCGCCATTCAGGAGAGGCTACCATAGACCTTCTCGATACCTACACCATCTCTCGAGTGGAGCTCCAGAATACCAAAAATCGTCACCATGTTGATCGAGGTATGAAAACTTTCGTGCTGGAAGTGTCTACCGATAATGCTCATTTCGAGGAGGTGTTGAAAGGAGAGCTTGCGTGGATAGATCCTGAAGTTACAGGCTCATTTCCCATCGAGAGCTTCGAATTTGACGCAGTTCAAGCCCGCTACGTTCGTATTCGAGGAGTTTCCCATTACTCCAGGGGCGATCGGAACCACGGTGGTTGCGGCGGCTTGAACGAAGTTCGGGTATTCGAGTAGCCGTCTGTCCGAAACAAAATCGAACTGAAATTCACTTTTTTGTCATATCCTTTGCCGTGTCGGCATAAAAGGGTATGACATTTCGAACGATTAGACTGCGGTGCCCGTCTCTCACGAAAGCGCTCTCCCTCAGTGGGGTGACTCTTTCAGGGGTTATTCTCTGCACCCAGAGCGCTTTTGGCCGCCCTATCGATTTCAACCGTGATATTCGCCCTATTCTATCGGACAATTGTTACTACTGTCACGGTCCCGATGAGGAAAATAACAAGGGCGATCTGCGACTAGACCGCCGTGATGATGCGATCGAAATGGGAGCTATCGTTCCCGGAGATGTTGAAAAAAGCGAGCTCATTTACCGGATCATCACCGATGATAGTGACGACTTAATGCCTCCTGAGAAGTCGCACAAAACATTAAGTAAAGAAGAAATCCAATTGCTCACGCAGTGGGTGAAAGATGGCGCCAAGTATGACCAGCACTGGTCCTACACACGGGTCGAACATCCTGGAGAAAACAAGAGTATCGACGCGCTTATTCAGGAAGGCCTTGCCGCCAAGGGGCTCAAGCCTTCACCTCTTGCCGCTCCTGAAACTCTCATCCGTCGCCTTTATCTCGACACCCTGGGGCTTCCGCCAACACCTGAGCAAACGGAAGCTTTTCTCGGTTCCGACATGGATCTTGCTTATGAAAAGCTCGTTGATGACCTTCTGATGTCTCCTCATTTCGGGGAGAATATGGCCAGCTATTGGCTCGATGCCGTGCGTTTTGCTGACTCAGTTGGCTACCACGGAGACCAGCCGCGCGATGCTTCGCCCTTTCGAGACTATGTCATTCATGCCTTTAATAACAATAAGCCCTACGACCAGTTTATTACCGAGCAGTTAGCTGGAGACCTTCTTCCTGACGCCACTATGGCGCAGAGGGTTGCCTCAGGCTACAATCGCCTCAATCAAATTAGTCAAGAGGGTGGCATCCAAGATAAGGAATATATCAAAAAATACCAAGCCGAGCGCGTTCGCACGACCACGACCTCGTTTCTCGGCTCGACATTGGCCTGCGCAGAGTGCCACGATCACAAGTATGATCCGTTTACCATTAAAGATTTTTACTCGTTCGCGGCCTTCTTCGCTGACATTCTAGAAAAAGGTGCCTGGAACGGCAGCGGGAAATATCAAGACGAGAATACTGGTCCGTATTTTAAGGATCAAACTGCCTTCATTGACGGGGGGCTTGGGCCTACTCTTCGCGTTCCCAATAGCACTTTTATCGAGGTTACTGCCCAACATCATGAGGAGCTGGAAAAAAGAAAAACCTTGCTTGAGGCAGGGACCGCCATGGCCTCAAAAGAATTCGACCAGTGGGTAGGAGGTAAAAAACAGCAATGGGAAAATGGGTTTCGCGATCGCCTGGCACTTGCTGAGATTAACCGCGAAACGTTGAACGTCACGGTTCCTGACTCAAAAGGGAAATTACAGAAGATCACAGACCTTGTCTTTGAATCGTATCGCCATGAAGCACAAGATCCGAAGAAGATCGGCTTTGGAATAAAGCTTGTTTTTGAAAAAGCCGAATATGTATTCACTTGGGGTGGGTTAGCCGTCGAAACGAAAACCGGAAGAATAACCACCTCTCGAGGCAACCCCCACGCGCTTCACCAGTGGCAGCAATACAAAGTTCCTACGCCCCTTTTAAAAGGTCACAAAAATGGCCAATTGCTTTCCATAGAAGTTCTCTCTGCCCCTGGTGCTGATACCTTACCAGCATACGAATTCCGGAATGTTTATCTACAGACCAAGTTATTCAATCATAGAGAATCTAAACTTTCATCCACAGAGAAAGACCTTCTTCAAAAACACTTAGAAGGCACTCAGACTCCTGAAGATACGGCAGCGCTGCGTAAAGATTTCTTTGTCAAATATGCTCAATCGGCAGACATCCTCCCTATTCGGGTAAGCCATAATACACTGAGTGATTACATGTTTGGCACGCGCAATAGCCCGGCCACGGTAAGTGCTTCTATCCGAGAAGTGAAGGTCCTTCCTCGGGGGAATTGGATGGATGAAAGTGGCGAGCCTGTCTATCCGGCTACACCACAATTTTTGGACTTTTCTGTCCAAACCAGCGACCCCGGCAAGCCGCTGACACGTCTTGATCTAGCGGGATGGATGACTCACCGTGATAACCCCTTGACGGCAAGGACCTACATGAACCGCCTATGGGCTCAGTTCTTTGGTATGCCGCTCTCCTCAGCCCCAGAAGACCTGGGACTACAGGGCGAATATCCTGTTTACCCCAAGCTTCTCGACTACCTCTCAGCGGAGTTTATGGAGTCAGGGTGGAACGTGAGACACATGGTCAAGCTGATCCTCATGTCTCAAACTTATCGGCAAAAAAGTGAGTCGTCCACGCACCTAAACGAAATCGATCCCTATAACCGATTGCTTGCGAGGCAAAGCCCGAGGCGTCTCAAAGCTGAAGGTATTCGCGACAACGCCCTCGCCCTATCAGGGCTCCTTATCCCACGGATAGGAGGACGGAGCGTAAAACCCTATCAACCAGAAGGGTATTACCAGCACCTCAACTTTCCTCGCCGCGTTTACAGCGCTGACACCGGAGAGAACCAATACCGACGTGGAGTCTACACGCATTGGCAACGCACTTTCCTCCATCCCATGATGATGGCTTTTGACGCTCCCGGTCGAGACGAGTGCGCCGTCTCTCGGCCGCAATCGAATACCCCCCTGCAAGCATTGAACTTGCTTAACGATCCCAGTTTTGTAGAGGCCTCGATCGCTCTGGGAAAGAAGCTTTCCGATAGCCAGGCTACTACCGATGAAGAAAGACTTGCTCTTGCATTCCAAAGAGTCCTCTCGCGACAGCCTAAGCCAGAAGAAAATACGGCATTGCTTCAATTTCTCCAGCGCGAGCGCCAACGCTACCAAGACAGCCCCGAGGACGCTTCGGCATACGTCGCCGCCTATGCCGCCGCTTCACCTACTCCGGCGGAAGCACCGGAACTGGCAGCGTGGTCGAGTCTATCAAGGGCTCTGCTCAATCTTCACGAAACCATTACCCGGTATTAATCCCTCTTTCCCAAACAAATCGCCTACCATGAATAATAAGACTTTTGATCAACTGCGCACTATTGCGAATCGCCGAGCCTTCCTCAAAAGCTCACTTACCAGTATGGGAGCTCTGGCCATGAGTGACTTGCTTGGAAACTCTTCGCCAGGCACAGGTTGGAGCGGATCCATCCCTGGAGGTTTTCATCACCCACCAAAGGTAAAGCGTGTGATCCATCTTTGCATGGCAGGAGGCCCCTCT
>JAHDIL010000177.1 GCA_020630835.1 Verrucomicrobiota bacterium | reverse complement strand
CGTCATTCACACCGACTTTGAGCGAGGGTTCATCGCCGCAGAGATTGTCAACTACGACGACCTTGTCGAACTCGGGAGCAATGCTAAGGCGAGAGAGGCGGGAAAATTGCGTATCGAAGGAAAAGACTACGTAATGAATGACGGCGATGTGGTAGAATTCCGTTTTAACGTATAAAATTAAGACACTGAAAGCTCTGGCTGACGCATCCCATTGCAGTCCAATCTATATGAAACCCATTTCTGTTCCTCGAACACAAAGAGCCTGGCATGCGCCTCTCGGTGCCTTCGCTCTCATCTTCGTCCTATCCACCGTCAGCACTTCGCAGGCTCAGCTGGGTGTCGAAGCCTCACCGTCCCCCTTAAAGCCTCCCCCGATCAATGAGGGTGAAGATAGCGGCACGATCGTCAAAAAAGAAGGCTCACCTGACGATGCCAGCATCTCAGAAATCAATCTCGATGCTGTAGTGCGCGTGGAAGTCGAAACGCGTAAACCCAACTACCGAGTGCCCTGGAATTCAGGCGGTATGGGAAGCGGTAACGGCACCGGTTTCCTCGTGGGTCCGAACCGCTTCCTGACGAATGCCCACGTGGTTAGTGACGCTCGACTCATCTACCTAAAACAAGTGTCAGACCCGCAGCCCTTTGAAGCGCGTGTTTTGCATGTCGCCCACGATTGCGATCTAGCCCTGCTAGAAATCGTCGACGAGGATCGTTATCAGGAAGGGTTCACCAATGTGGAGTCCCTATACATTGGCGGCATCCCTAAGTTAAATACGACCGTTATCGCTGTTGGCTACCCAATCGGTGGCGAACGCATTTCGGTCACGCGGGGTATTGTCTCCCGAATCGATTTTCGTGGATACGCACACTCAGCGGTGGACAATCACCTCACCATTCAGATAGATGCCGCCATCAACCCTGGAAACTCCGGCGGTCCCGTGCTGCAGCGTAATAAAGTGGTTGGCGTAGCTTTCCAAGGTTACAGCGGTGATGTTGCGCAAGGCACGAGCTACATGATTCCCGTGCCTGTTATCAAACGTTTCCTTACGGATGTGGAAGATGGCAGCTATGATCACTACGTAGATCTGGCAACAACTATCCTACCCATCCTCAACCCTGCCCAGCGGGCCGCCCTAGGGCTGCCAAATGACGGGTTAGGCGTGATGGTGGCAAAGGCAGACGCCGCTGGCTCCGCTGGCTCCCTCTTAGAAACAGGAGACGTCCTCCTGTCGATAGATGACTATCCCATCTTTAGCGACGGCTTCATCGAAATCGAAGGCGAACGGGTCAATCTAAACGAGATCATCGAGCGGAAGTTTGCTGGAGATACGGTTGAGCTAAAGGTCCAGCGGGACAAAAAGCCTCTCACCCTTTCCATCGAGCTGGATCGCTACATCCCCTACCTGATGCAGGCGAATGCCTACGACAAGAAGCCGAACTTCGTCCTCTACTCCGGCATGCAGTTTCAGCCGCTAGACAATCCGCTGATGCGCACCTTCAAGCTCGGAGATTCGCTCACACGCTACTACTACGACTTCTATATGGAGGACGAACTCTACCGTGAACGTCCCCAGCCAATCGTGCTCACCTCAGTGTTGCCGGATTCCATCAATACCCACGTGCAACCTTTCGCCGGTCGCATCGTCGACTCCATCAATGGAGAAAAAATAAACGTGCTGCAGGATGTCTATGATGCCCTCAACGGCGACGACGCTGAAGACGGCAAAAATGACTTCCACGTAATCCGTCTCCTCAACGAAGAGCGTCCTGTCATCCTGCGCCGCGAGGAAGCTGCTACCGCACACGATCGAATCAACAAACAATATAATGTCCTCTACGATCATCGGATCCAGGAGCCAGAAATACTTCAGATACGGCCCGAGCTTCTACCTCAGAAACCAAAAGTCACTGCAGAGCCTGCCGAAAAGCCCGCTGAAAAGCCTGCCGAAAAGCCCGCCGAGTAAGCATTTCCAACCCTTTGCCCATTTTTTCATGAATTTGTTTTTCACCGTAAATCGGATGCGTCTGCAGTGCCTCACCACCACCCTTCTGCTCCTAACAGCGATCATATCACCCTCCAGTTTGCGAGCCGAGGAGGTCGCCAGCTCCTTCATCCGAGTCAATGCCACGCTCCAGTCCTATAATTTTTTCCGCCCATGGGACAAAAGCGCCCCTGCCCCACGCCGTGGGCTGGGTGCTGTGCTCGAGGGGAATCGTGTCCTCGTCACTGCTGAGCTGTGTGCCAATGCTACCTATGTCGAGCTAGAGAACCCAGCGAATGGCATCAAAGCTCCTGCTGAGATCGCCGCTATCGATTACGAGGCTAACCTCGCTCTCCTCATCCCTGCACCCGACGGTCCGGATGTATTAAAAGGACGCACCCCAGTGGAGCTGGACACCTCTGTGAAAGCAGGAGACACCGTCGAAATCTGGCAGACCGAAGACAACGGCAATCCCATCTCTACTGAAGTCGATGTGATTCGAGTCAACGTGGGACGCTACTTTTTACCTGGTTCTGTTTTCCTCATCTATCAGGTGAAGGGCTCTCTCCAGTCCCGGGTCAACAGCTTCACCTTGCCCACTCTGCGCGATGGGAAACTGGTCGGCATGCTCATAAGCTATTCCTCAGACGAGCAAGTAGCGAACATCCTCCCTGCCCCGATCATCAAGACGTTCCTCGATGATTTGAGCGATGGAGCCTACGCCGGTTTTCCCAGCCTCGGCATCTCCTTCGCTTCCACCCTAGATCCAGTGCTACGTGAATACTACAAGATAGACGATAAGGAGGGTGGTATTCTCATTCGCAAAACAGCCCCTGAAAGTTCGGCCGACAAAGCCGGTCTCCAGTCAGGTGATGTCATTCTGAGTATCGACGGGCAAGCTGTCGACTCGCGCGGCAACTATGAAGATGCCGAATATGGCACCCTAAGCTTCGCCCATCTTGTCCGAGGAGCCGCACAGGCCGGCAAAACGATTCCGACTAAAATCGTTAGGGATGGGAAAGTCCTGACCAAAGAAATCAAGCTCCTGCGCCAGTCGCCAGAGGAGCAATTGATCGATCCCTACATGTTTGATCGCGGGCCAAACTACCACGTCTTCGGCGGGCTGATCTTTCAAGAATTAACCCAGCCCTTCCTGCGAGCCTGGGGGAACGACTGGAAAACTCGGGCACCTTCGCGACTCGTGAATGCCCTCCTCAATCCTGAGCCATATGAGGAAGAGGGGCGCCGGAAGATTGTTTTCCTCACCAATGTAGTGAAAACCCCAAGCACGCTTGGCTATGAGCGGGCTGGGTCAGCTATCGTCGAGACGATCAATGGAAAGCCTATCCTTGACCTTCAGGATCTGGCGGATGCCTTTCAGGAAATCCCAGAGTCTGGCATTCACGAGATTAGGTTCGAATCCTATCCGAAGATCGTTTACGTCGATGATCGAGTTTCTCGTATGGTAAATGATCAGCTGATTCAGCGTGGAATCATTTCAAGGCTACAGCGACTCGAATAAGGCTGAGAAGCTTTTCCCCCAACAAGCTTTTGACAAAATTTTATTTGCCACTACTGTCCCGCCCGCCGCATTGGGAGCTGAACGTTTCCTAGCCCGGCAAATCTCTTTAAGGAAAGACGCCAAATATGAAACGCACGTATCAACCTTCCAAACGCTCTCGTAAGAACCAGCATGGCTTCCGCGCTCGTATGTCCACGAAAGCTGGACGTGACCTTATCAAGCGTCGCAGGCAAAAAGGCCGTAAGCGCCTCATCCCCAAAGGAGCAGAGCTCAAATATAGCCGCCACACTGTCCAGCACGGTCGGTAATATACCCTCATAAACTTGATCCTGGTGGTTCATAGAACCACCCGACTCACCCTCTCGGCTCATGCTTGGAGGGTTTTTTTGCGTCTAGACTGTATCCAGCATGAAGTTCCCCCGCTCGCGGAGAATCCAGAAAGGCGCTGAGTTTGCCGAAATCCGTCGACAGGGATCCTCACATGCTGGGCGTTTTCTCGTTCTAGGATATGCTCGCGAGGGGGCGCGAGATGAATTCTCCGTGGGATTGATTACAAGTAAGAAAGTTGGAAATGCCGTAGCGCGAAACCGCGTGCGCCGGCGACTACGCGCTATTCTGCAGAAATCGGTTGGCTCTAAAATTAAATCGGGGTCCAGGCTGGTCCTCATCGCGCGCAACCATGCGGCACGAGCTACCTCAGACCAACTGGAGAAGGAGTTGGTCTGGTTACTGCATAGAGCAAAACTAGTGAAGCCAAAGAGTTCGTAGTAGGGAAAGTGAATTCGTGGACCGGAAGATGGTAGATTTTCCCAAACGGCTAAGGCTTTCCCTATTTTTCTATCCGAAGAACGCCTGACAGATGACGACGGCAGCGATGACCCCGGCAGCGTCCGCACAAAGACCAGCAGCGAGAGCGTGACGCGTCCGTCGAATGGCTACAGATCCGAAATAAACGGCAAGAACATAAAAGGTAGTCTCGGTGGAGCCATACATGGTCGCAGCTGCGAACTTCACGGCTTCGGTCAGGCCATCATTGGTAATAATTTCGATCAGAATGCCTTTACTGCCGCTCCCACTGAGCGGACGCATGAGAGCCATCGGCACTAAATCGGGAGGGAAGCGCAAAAACTCCAGGATGGGGGCCATGGCCAACTGGAGGAGATAAAGCGCTCCTGAATTCCGGAAAATCGCCAATGCCGCGAGCATAGCCACGATGAAAGGCATCATACGAACGGCAACGGACCAACCTTCCTTGGCTCCCTCCACAAACTCCTCGTAGACAGGTATGCGCTTGAGTGCTGCAACAAGGATGAAGAAAACAAGCACGAACGGGATAGCCGTGACCGATATCCCCATGACGATGCGCTGCCAATCGGGCAAAACTCGTTCTTCATCGCCAGCTTTCAAACTCGCTTTCGGGGCGTCGAGTGCTTCGGCGATTTCCCGCAAGCCCAAGATCTCCTGAGCACTAGTGCTGGGGAAAGGCCTCGAAGGCAACCATCC
>JAHDIL010000176.1:4400-5008 GCA_020630835.1 Verrucomicrobiota bacterium | reverse complement strand
CGTGCGTGATATCCAGGTCCTAACGCCGATGAACAAAAATGACCTCGGCGTCAACGCACTGAACGCTTTGCTGCAAAACCTTTTAAACCCTCAGAGAAGTAATGATGCCAGCGTAGAGCGCTTCGGTCAGACTTTCCGGAAGGGCGATAAAGTGATCCAACTTAAAAACAACTACGATAAGGAGATTTTTAATGGAGACATCGGCATCGTCTCTCTCGCCGATCCACAAGCTGGCGAAGTCCATGTCGACGTTCCCTCGGCAAAAGGAATCCCACAAAAAGTCATTTACGAAAGCGGGGAACTCGATGAGCTGCGTCTAGCCTATGCGATCAGCATTCACAAATCGCAGGGCAGTGAGTTTCCTGTCGTCATCGTGCCCTTGACGACAAAGCACTTCCCCCTCCTACAAAAAAATCTCCTTTACACAGCCATCACACGCGGAAAAAGACTAGTTGTTGTCATCGCCGAAGAGCGCGCGTTGGAGATTGCCCTATCGAGGTCAGAGAGCGCCAATCGATATACAGGTTTATTGCAGGCTTTGAAATAATGCACTGGGTAAATGCAGTCAAAAATCACCCCATCCCAGAGCATTACTCCGACTCCTGTTG
>JAHDIL010000176.1:0-4390 GCA_020630835.1 Verrucomicrobiota bacterium | reverse complement strand
AAAGAGTCACCCTACACTGAGCGCCCGCTAGTTCACAAATACCATTCGGCAATATAACCATCTCTAATACGCAAATACGCTCGTTGCTTATGAAGCGAATCTTGATTAGATGACGCTCATGCATCGATTTGCCCACGTCCTTTTCGCTCTGTTCATCCACACGTCTTTGTCTGCAGCCGAAAAGAACATCCTATTCATCATAACAGATGACCAATCACCCACACTAGGCTGCTACGGAGATGAAGCCGCCCATACCCCTGCTATTGATGCAGTGGCCGCAGACGGAATGGTCTTCACCCACGCCTTCGCAACCACGGCGAGCTGCTCAGCAAGCCGATCTGTCATTCTCTCAGGTCTGCATAACCACCTCAATGGGCAATACGGTCACGAGCATCACTACCACGGCTTTGAATCTTTCGAACATGTAGTGAGCGCATCGCTCTCTCACAACCTACAGAAAAATAGATACCGCACCGCTCGAATCGGAAAGTATCACGTTGCTCCAGATGTCGTCTATCACTTCGACAATGTGCTCAAAGGCAGCTCCCGCGAGCCCGTAACCATGGCCGAAAACTGTCGCGATTTCCTCAGTGAGAAAAGTAACGATCCTTTCTTTTTGTATTATGCCTTATCAGATCCGCACAGAGGGGGCGGAGTTAATAAAAATGCTAAATCCGCTTTAAAGCCGGACCTTTTTGGGAACTTACCCGATAAAGGCCAACGTCAGGGAATAGAGGAAAAGTTCTATACTCCTGATGAGGTAACCATCCCTCACTTCCTGACTGACACTCAAGAAACAAGAGAAGAACTCGCCGAATACTACCAAAGTGTAGCGCGTATAGACCAGGGAGTTGCTCGCTTAGTAGAGATCCTGAAGGAAAACGACCTCTATGACAAGACACTCATTGTCTTCACTTCTGACCACGGGATGGCTTTCGCGGGTGGGAAAACAACAGTTTACGAGGGCGGTCTACACGTCCCCTTTGTCGTCCGTGACCCCTACTCAAAAGAGCGCGGGATAACATCAGATGCCCTAATCAGCCACGTCGACATCACGCCGAGTTTACTCGACTATGCAGGCCTGCTCGACCGAGATAAAAATCGCCCCAAGGATGTAACTAAGGCTGGACAGCATTTTCGAAAAATTGGACATACTCCCGCCCGTAACATGGGCGAACCGTTTCATGCGTATTACGGCCATTCATGGCTCCCGGTCCTACGGGGAACGGCTAGCGCCTCGCGCGACATTATTTACGCTTCCCATACCTTCCATGAGATCCAGATGTATTATCCTATGCGTGTGGTGCGCGACAGGGAATACAAATTGATCTGGAATATTGCCCATCAACTCCCCTACCCTTTTGCCTCGGATCTGTGGAGGGCCTCAAGCTGGCAGGCTCAACTTCAGAAAAGTAAGGAGGCTCCCTACGGCCAAAAAACAGTCGGCGCATATGTTGATCGGCCTGAGTTCGAATTGTTCGCAATCAACACTGACCCTTTCGAGTCGAAGAATCTCGCCTATGATCCCGAATATGCGGATGTTCTCAAAGCATATCAGCAGAAGCTAAAACGCTTTCAAAAAGAGAATGGCGATCCTTGGGTGCTAAAGTGGGAATACGAATAAAACCAAGGCGTCGGCAAGCGCCGTTGGATGCTCATTTTCGACTTGGCAAAGAAGGCGCAAAGAAGGGGGCGCACCGGATAAAGCGGAAGGCAGCCCGACGCAACCAGGTCTGAAAGAGAACGAAGGGCGAGAAGGCTCACCCCTTCATTCTTCTATCGGTTTTTTTATTCCCACTCGGGTATTTTTCTTTTACCGAGTTTTCAAAGGTCTCTTTACGTGAGCCCTCACTTCTTCACCGCCCAAACATTGCGGAACGCCACTGGATTGCCGTGTCCTTGAAAGATAATTTCGCCTTCGCCTACCTCCTCTTTCTTCCCACCTGCTCCAGTGCCCTTTACAAGCTCGACGTCATCGTGAATAAGCACTCCATTGTGACGGACACTAATTCGGGCGTTTTCAGTCTTCTTACCGGCGGCATCGAAACGGGGCGCGCGAAAGGTGATGTCATAAGTTTGCCAACGCAACGGGGGGAATGCCATAGGCACATCAGGGGTCTTTGTTAGATAAAAGCTTCCACACCACTGGGTGGTTTTTGACAATTCTTCGACAGCGTTCTTCCCCTCTTCGTAAATTAAACCAAAGCTGTCGATTACTTGGCATTCATAGCGATGAAAGATATAGATTCCGCTATTCCCACGATCTTGATGAGAAAGAGGCCTATCAGGCTTGAACGGGAGGCGAAACTCCAAGTGTAACTCGAAATCTGATAGCGGCACAGCTGTAACCGAGCCATCCCACATGAGTAGATCACGGACATTTCCTCGAACCTTATCGAAACCGACTCCATCCGGCTTTCCCGATTCTGGAAAAAACACGATAGCCCCTTCAGGTGCCTCCTGCCCGGCCGTAGGACTTGTTCGCTCCTGTTTTCGCGCCGTTGCAACGAGCTCACTCACCGCCTCCTCCGACTCTAGCGACGACGTGATTTCACTACCATCCCAGCCGGCACCCGGTAGACCTCCCTGATAGCGCAAAACGTGATATTGACCCAAATTCGCCGCGACTTGTATACCGTTCCCATCCTTGAGATATTCTCCCTGAAGAGTGAAACGATGATCTGCCTCTGCTGCGTTTTCAGGGCAGGTATAAGTCGGAACCGGTTGCAGCTTAGACTGGCCAAATAGGCTACTGGCAGTCACACAGATAATGATAGTTGGTAACAAAATTCTCGACATTCCCTACGCTAACTGGCCGGCTAGATCCCGCAATTGCGCGAATACGGCATGAAAACTTCGGGAAAACGCAGTTTTGACTGTCCAAGACCGAGTTCATCTGGCCTTATTATAGAGAGTCTAGTTATTCACAACAGCATGGCGAAAATAGAGAACACAGAGGATTACATCCGTTTACTATCCCAGCATGAATCCAGATTTCGCACCTACGTTTTGGGCATGATCCCTAATCAGGCAGATGCACAGGATATCCTGCAAGAGGGTAAGATCATTATGTGGCGAGAATTTGAGAAATTCGAGCCAGGCACCAACTTTGCAGCCTGGGGTAGGCGCATCATGTTTTACCAAGTCCTTTCTCACCGTAGGAAAGCCAAACGCCAAAAAACCACCTGGTTAAGCGAAGAAAGTCTGGAGCTCCTTCATGAGGAAGTCGAAAGCGGCGACAAAGAGAAAAAATGGATACGCCGCGAGAAAGCGCTCGACACCTGTCTCGAGCAAATCCCTGAAAATAATCGTGAGATCATGATTATGCGCTATCGCGATGAGGCATCAATCGAACGGATCGCCCACCAAACCGACCGCACAGAGGCTGCCATCTACCGCTTACTTAGCCGACTTCGCAAGCGGATCACCCTTTGCGTAGACGCCTCACTCAACCCTCAAGTTTCATGAAAGACCAACCACTTTCGGAGAAAGAACTAGACGAAATTTTCGACCTCACCACAGGATACACTTCGGGGACCCTTGGGGAAGACGAACTGACTCGTCTAGATGAACTGATCAAGACATCTCCTGCTGCGAGGGAGCGAATCGCCGTAGCCCTACACGATCACGGCTGTATCTATGATGCATTCATAGGTAGTGACACAACCGAAGAAGATGCCGAACTGCTGCAGTTTGAAAACAATACTGCAGCTGCACCTGCTAGATCATCGTTCAACTGGTCATTGGTCACTGGCGTCGCAGCCATCCTCATGCTCTGCGCCCTGATCGCGCAACTATTCGTCACCGACCAAAACAAGGTTACGACTTTTGCTACCCTATCCCAGGCAGATTCAGTGAGCTGGGGGGCGTCCAGCATGTCTACAGTTCTGGGAACCCGACTTGGAAAGGGAAGCTTATCTCTAAACGAGGGGCTAGCATCCATCTACTTTGATTCTGGTGTCACTCTAAATCTCGAGGGCCCAGTAGAAGTTCTTTTACACGACAAGATGTCAGCCAGCTTGGTATCAGGCACCATCACTGCTGAAGTAGAACCGAGTGGCCGAGGTTTCGAACTTCTGACACCAACAGCCAAGGTAATCGACCATGGCACTCGCTTTGCCGTGAAAGTCGATCCGGATTCGAATGTAGCCGAGACCAGGGTTTTTGAGGGGCACGTAGAACTAGAATCGATCAATGATATTGAGCACCCCCCCGTCCAACTACTAACAGGCCAGGGAGCAATTTCGACAGCAGATTCGCTTGGATCAGCTCAAATATCTCCCCTAGAGGATCAATGGCAGAGCTCTAACCGAGACCTATCACAAACGTCTTTCGATCTCTCTATTTCAACAGGGATAGGAACAGGAACTGATGCCTACATATCGACGGC
>JAHDIL010000175.1 GCA_020630835.1 Verrucomicrobiota bacterium | reverse complement strand
ATCTCCCGAAACTCCCCAAGAAAATTCCACGCCATCTTTCGACAGACGAGGCGTTGGAGGTGCTTTTGTGGACACGAAATCTACGCTACGCCTACCAGTTTGAGAAAACACGGGCTGTGGCGATCATTTGCATGTTCATCTATACTGGAATCCGGCTGCAAGAACTTCTCAATTTGGAGCTGGATCATATCCACCTAGACGAGCGTATGATCTTCATCCAATCGGGAAAGGGGAAGAAGGACCGAAAAGTCCCGATCAATCTGGAACTCTACCAGGCGCTGGAAGCCTACTTGAAGGATCGGAAGCGGCTTGGAAGAAAAAATCCTTCGTTCTTCGTTTCGCTGAAAAATGATCGGCCAATGCCTTACATCACGGTTCGTCGCTTGGTTGAACGTATACGCAAGGATTCTGGGATTCACTTCACGCCCCACGCTCTGAGGCATACTTTTGCGACTTTGATGCTTGAGGGCGGTTGCGACATCTATGTCCTATCAAAAATGCTCGGGCACAGCCAAATCCAAACGACGACGATTTATCTGACCGCCACCACTTCGGTCATGAAGGAGAATATCATCAAACATCCGCTATCCTTCACAGAAGCGAAACCTCGCAGAAGTCACGCTTGAGAGCCTCGGTTGAGATGGACAGGTAGTTTTGGGTGGTCGAGATATCGGTGTGCCCCATCATCTCTTTCACCTGAAACACGTCAATCCCCGCTTCCAGCGAGAGTTTGGCAAAGGTGTGCCGAAGCATGTGAGGGGTGAATTTGATGCCGGTGTGCGCAGACACTTTCTGGCAAACGGTTCGCACATTCTTACCCGAAAGCGGTTTATCTGACTGCGCCCCTACGAATACAAATGGTCCGCTTCGCCCACGTGCCTTTCGCTCCTGAAGGTAACGCCGCAGAACGACCACCAAGCGGGGATGAATCGGAACAAGTCGATCCTTGTTCCCTTTTCCCTGCCGCACCCAAAGCTCCCGAGACATCAAATCAATATCGCCAAGCTCAAGATCGAGCATTTCCTGAAGGCGAAGGCCAGTAAAAGCCAGGAAGTAGAGGATGGTTTCATTTCTTGTTTGCTCGAACGCATAGCGCCAAGGCACCCAGCGAACCTCGCTCAAAACTCGCATCAGGTCCTGCCGAGCAAGAGCGCGAGGGAGCTTTCGCGGCAATTTGGGCGAGGCAATCCCATCGACAGGGTTTTTGTCCAGATATCCCTCCGCTACGCACCATGCAAAAAAACTGCGAAGGTAGATCCTCTGATTCCGGAACGTCCGAGCCTCCCAGCAAAGCTCCTCTCGTCCCCAATACAAAAACTCTCGCACTGCCCCAGCATCCAAAGCTCGGAGATCTTCGCTTCCAGCACGCTCCGAAAGCCGGGTTACCGCAGATTGAATACTCCGGAAGCTACGGGGACGCATTCCACGCTCATGCAACGCATATCGTTTAAAAGGCTGGGATAAAAGGGAAAGTTGGGTGATTTGGCAAAAAGATTAGAAAATAAGCAAATCAGCCGGTGTGGGACACAGTCTACTGAAATCGCAAAAAAAGGCAAAAATCCACTCGGCTTCTCCTTCTTGCCATGGGGCGGTTCGTTTATAACGTGAAGCAAATACCACAAGAACCAGCCGAGTTCGTTTATCATGCAAACCACTGTTTGGCATTACGAGGCCGATAGGTGTGATCCTGCTTCATTCGATCAATGACCGTTTCGTCGATGACTTCGTTGACTGTTTCTACACGGCCCGGAGTTCCGTCATATGCGACAGTTTCCCAATCTGGCTTACATAATACTCGGTAAAATCGCCGCCCCAATTTGAGGATCCGATATACCCCCACTAAGAACCGAGCGAAGGAGTCGCTTATTGTATCCAGGTGTTCGGTTCCATCCAGCGATTCGCGAGTCTTAAATTTGAGTCCACAACGCTCCGCATGATCTAGCATCCAATGCAGGGGAACCTTAGCAAGGCGGCTTGGTCCTTCTCCACCTCCACCCACGTTTGCATGCGCTCCTACAAACCACCTCTGTTCGACGATAGTTTTTTTTCGGTTCGATTCTGCAGTTTCATCTTTAGGGATGAAATCGGTCCAAAGTGTTGGCTGAAAAGGTTTCCGGTGTTCATCGATCGCCAAGGCATGATAGCAATGCTCATAGATAGTGCTAAGGCGTGTGTTATGAAATGCAAACCGCTTCGAACTGACGCCTGGAATATCTGCGAACGGAATCCCAAGTGTTCCGACGGTATCCCACACTCCAATAAACTTGATTTTGATGCGCCGAGCAGTCGAAAGTAATACCTGCTCATCGCGTGTTAACTCTCGATCGGCTTTGTGAGGACGGCGTTGCCAATATTCGAGAGTGTAGAGGGGAGTTTCCTGAGCTCGATACCTCTCGTAGACATCGTTTGGGCTGAGGGGAGACTCTCCGTTGAGCAGTCCACACCGAGCGATCAGACCCGCAAGACTTCGCGCAGTGTAGGCTCCGCGACTGTAACCGAAAATAAATACTTCATCTGGGGCAGCATCGTCAGCTCCATCGTCATAGGTCTGCTGGAGCCACTGGTAGGCTTCAAGCACGTTTTCAGACAATCCTTTTCCAAACGCGCCACCAGATATGGGTTCATACCATTTTTTGCCAACGCCAACTTGATACATGGAGATCTGCTTGGTTCCATCACTCCCATGACTTTCCAACATCTCGTTGGCACGCCATACATTTGTATTCGAGTCAGCGTCGTTCCAAGTTCCATCAAGAAAGAGGGCAATTCGTTTCATCGTGCAGTAGCGTAAAAGTGTTTCTCCTAAGTCGATAAACTCAGATCACAATGTCTTCCGGTTGGGTCAACCAACGGGTCTGTCGAGTCGATTCGAGACCTTGATTAGAATCAAACTGCTTAAGGCTAGAAAAATCGAGTCCGGTATAGGACTCGACAGTCGCAATGGTAGTTTGGATCCCTCTGGCCCGAATCTCATCTAGTGAATAAGGTTTGAGACCAGAGAAGACGCGAGACTCGTAAAGCGCTTGGATGTATTCGGTCTGCCCAACCATGAACGCCGCCGCAGCAACTTCGGTTTCGCTCTTCTCTATGACCGCAATTTTCCAATAGGTGAGCGGAATCTGCCACGGCCCTCCTTTACGATCTCGACCATACCAAGGGTCATCTTTCCGAAAGACCGGTCCGGTGAAGATGGTCATTTTCTTTTCGGTTGTCTGTGCCCGATCCAACAGATAGTCTTCTAAGTCTCCCCAATCCTCGCTGTTGTAACGCTGAAACTGGGGTGCCGCGTTGGTAAAGTGGAACGTGTCTTGCATGGCACGTTTCGCATCTTCTTTCCGTTTTTTCTCGGTCGTTTCTAAACTCCAACACGGATCCAGGAGCCGGACGAGATGTCCTCGGCTGAAATAGACAGCTTCTTTTTGCCGAGTGCGGACATAAAACTCATCGTCTGGTTGAAACGCTCGATCGATTCGACCATCAGGTCTCCAGGTATCCCTTCGTGTTCCCGGATGGACAAGCTTGGCGCCGTGAATGTTGACTGCAACCATAAGTGGAAACTTCCGTTCAGCGTGAAGAACCGAGGAATAATGAAAGTATCTCAACTCGTATTCGCTTTCTGAGTCTTTGAGAGGGGCAACCTTATTCTGCCTTACAAGGGGTGCATAAATGTCCTCAAATGAAACTGGCTCAATGAGAAAACTGGGATCATATCCAAGGTCGTCTTTCCGCCATCTCGATGTAGTGTAAGGGCGATATTGTTCTTGTGCCTTTGGATCGACTGGGTGGCTGTCACTACTTCGTGCGAGCGGAGGAAACCCAAGACCTCGGTTAAGCCGATCAAGAGTTTTCCGGGCGTTGATGTTTTCAAATCGATTACGTTCGAGCCACTTGTAGATTGCGCTGACTCGGACGCCTTCATTGCACAGCCATTGCGGGGTTTCGCATGAGTCGGCTGGAGGCATTTTAGCTCCAGGTTTGAGAATCGCCTTGTGATGGATAGCTACGACTTGCCATTGGTCATTCAGCACTGGCGCACCGGATGAACCGGGATTTGTATCAGTGGAGTAATGAATGAAATTCTGCGTGTCGTAGCTGACTGCGTCATCTCCCAATTTTATTATCGTGCTCGCATGGATGGCGATCTGTTTCGGAAGGCCATCAGGGTGCTGAATGATGGAGACTGCCTCATCCACTACGGCTTTCCCCGATACAGGAATAAGCGGAAGCCAGCCGTAGCGTTCTAGGGGCACTGCGGTGTTGGACATTGAAGCTACAGCGACAAGCGTGCAGTCGAGTTCGGTCGACGTAAAAAACACTGTTCCAGGATCGAGATTAAAGGTCACGGGTGCTTTGACGACACCATCAAGATCGTGCTCGTATCCAAACTCAGCCTCCGCTTGAGTGGCTTCAGATATATTGGCGATCACATGGTTGTTGGTCATAAGAAGACGAGGTCCCACTAAAAACCCCGAACCGTAGGCGATGCCTCCTTCCATCGGTAATTTGATTCGACAAACGGCATCAGCAGATCGCCGTCCTCGATCCATAAAATTGATCGATAAGAGGTTACTTTCCCCAATAATGCGCTCAAAAGCGAACGGGTCTGCTGCTTCATTCTCCAGCAAGCCCTTCCGCATGTCGACTCTGTTTCGATCTTCTGGTGAAAGCGCGTCCTCGATTTTAGCCATGCGTGAAATTTTACATTCTCACGCCCGTTACACAATCACGTTTATTAGGCGCTAGTTGCCGATACCCGTCTACATGAGCCTTGTGCGGCTACTGCGTATCGCTTTTGATTAGATGAATCGAAGCCAAATTCTCTAAAAAACCGTGTGGTAAGCGTGTGTTTCGACGAACACAACCCCTCACAGCCCGTCAATACAGCATCTATTTCAGGGTTCAACTCCCCTCACCTCCATCCTTCGCCAAGGCTACGGCTGGCAAGCCCTCCTTCTGCAAGAAGGGGCGTAGGCCGTGGCCTTGGCGAAGGATGCCCGCCATAGCCTTGGCGACGGCGGGCTT
>JAHDIL010000174.1 GCA_020630835.1 Verrucomicrobiota bacterium | reverse complement strand
CCGTCAGTAGGAGCACCATATTCAGCAGGCGGCACTTCATCGCCGTATAAAGGGGGAGGTGGCGTTGTGCGGCAGCCGATCGCGAGCAGGCTGGCAGCAATCACAATAAATGCAGGGGCTTTAGCCAGATGAAAAGATAAAGTTTTCATAATTTTAGTTCTCCTAATTACGAGCAAAGCTAAGAAATTTGCAAATTTTTTCCTTCTATTGCACATAACCGCTGACAAAACAAAAAATCCTCCCTCGGATCAACCGAGAGAGGACCTTCTAAGGACCGACACCGAAATGGTGTCAGATCGAAAAATCGAAGGTGGTTTATTTTACTTTTTCGAGAAGCGCTTTTGCTTTCTCCCGACCCCCAAGTCCCAGAGCAATAGCTCCACCAACTCCAGCTGCGAAGGCTGCAGCGATAATAGCGGCATTGATGATTGTCTGGAAGGTCTCGTTCGTCAGACTGGAGATGTTTGCGCGTTGAAGGGCTACAGCACCAGCAAAAACAAGGATAGCAACCTTGGCAAACTTCGCCCAGAAAGATGACTTAGGAGCAAGCGTCTTGGCGACAAGTTCAGCAACATAGATAGCAATGATGAAGATGATAACTCCGCTAAGGATCGCGAAGTAGCCCGGAACGAAATTCTCAGCCAAGCTTGAGATAAAATCGAGCTTCATAGCGTCGATTGCCTGAGCGATAAAAATAACCAGTATAGTGGCCATCGCGATGTAACTGACAACGATGGAAAGCGGACGCCCTCCGATACCGTTAAATCCAATACCTGCAGCGAGCTTATCAATGCCGACAGCCTCAAGCACGTTGGAAAGGACTTTCTGGACGATACTCGCAATGAGATAACCGAGCCCCAGAATGATGAGACCAAATAGAATCGGTGGAACTGCTTCGAAAATGGTGTCTACCGTGCTAGCGATCGGCTGCGAGATCTCGTCAAGCTCCAATGCCGCCAAAATATTCGGAAGCATGATCAGTATGATTCCGAAGAACACCACGAGAGATAGCGTGCTCGTTATCGGCTTCTTTTCACCGAGGCCGAGACGATCATCAACCCGAGCGGCTCCCAGAAAACCTGAAACGATATTCTTAGCTAACGTAGCGATAACCCAAGTCACAAAACCAATGATGGAAGCTGCAAGAAGTTTAGGAATAAATCCGAGGATGGAGGAAAGAATGTTCTTCAAGGGCTCAACAACCGTCTCTTCTCCCGCCACGCTAAGGGCGAAGATAACAACGAAGAGCATGAACAGGTAGAACACGAACATTCCAATACCCTTTTCGGCGCCGTCAGCCGGTTGCCCCATAAGCTTAGCGATTTTGTCATCAAAGCTGGTCTTACCCAGACCTTTCACGACGAGAGTTCTGATGAGTTTCGCCACGAAGTAGCCTACGATAATGATGAGCAAGGCGAACAGCCAAGTCGCTACAGGTCCAAGATCGCGAGCAAAATCGCCAATGGCAGTCAAGTTTTCCATATAGATATTGTGTTTTGGTTTAGATATTTATTGAGGCGGGATGCGTTGATTTCGGATAAAATCACCCGTTCTCTGATGCTGTGACGCATCAAGAAGAGGAAAAGTTACACAAAAGTTTTCTCGCTCGGAATCACACTAGACACGCCCAAAGATATTTACAAAAATCTTTTCTTACTTTTCTGTCATTTTCTGAAAGGTGCCCCCGAGGCGTCGGCTCTTGCGCCCCCACCATTGGGCATCCTCCTCCTTAGGAGCGAATGCTAGGAAATGGAGCGGGACACCCCCGACCCGGGTTTCTCCTATCACCTCTAGAGCAGCCTCTAGCGTTTCCTTGGGCACGTCTGGATATCCGCCGCCCCCACTCGGCCTCCATTGGAAACTAGCATCCGATATGAGGAAGACCGCGTCCGGCTTCATCCCGGCCGCCACCTTCAAAACACCCACTACCCCTTCATCATTTCCTATCACCCCCGCGGCAGAACGACTCAAACTGCCGCTGGTCGCCCATTTTTCGCGAACCCAGGTCTGCGCTGCATCTTTGTTCTTAGGACTTGCTGGAAGCAATTCGGTGGAAAAGGGGCGATAGTTTACCGTAAATTGGATCAAAGAAAATCGGGCAGTTATCGGCAAAGTCTCAATCAACTTAAGCGTCTCCTCCTGAATGCGCTCGAGACTGATACCTACTTTTTCCGCTTTATTGACGACACTTGCAGACACATCGAAGAGTAGGAGAATACGATCGCCCTCAGCCTGCATACCAAAAAAGCTGACTCCAGTCTTACCTAACCCCTTTTCCCCCAACCCTCGGGAGAGAGCGTCACCCAATCCGTTTACGCCGCTAAGAACGCTGACTTGGTCAGATACCATCTGCGATGGATCGGTAGGCAGAACGGCGCTGAGATCAGCCGTAGGGAGATCCGGCAGAGCAAAATCGAGAGGACGCTGGGTAAGCAGCTTCTCACTAAGGACGGGCGAAGCCATCATCGATTCATATTCAGCGGACGCCATCTTATGATCGGGCGGCTTGGGTGGAATGACCACTTTCTGACTCATCTCAAAACGAGCCTCGGGTCGCTTAAAGCGCTGTGCGACCGTCCAGACGCCAAAAAGCAGGAGGCCAACTCCGTGAGCGATCAAGCTGATGACGAGGACTGAAATGATAGCTTTGCGCCGCCTACTAGACTGAACCTTTTTAGCCATCCTCACCTCCTCCTGAGAGGCTGACTTTGACGAGACCAGCCTCCGAGCAGCACGTCAAAACGTCGACGATGCGCTGGTGGACGGCAGCATCGTCAGGGTCAACAGTCACCAGTGCCTCTGACTGAGCATTTTTAGCGGCTTGGGCAAAACGAAGTAGAACGGCACGCAAATTAGGCAGATTGCGATCAGTCGGACCATCCAACCGCCGCTCGTTGACGACTATCTGACCAGATGACTCGATAACAATTGTCATTTCATCAGGAATATCGAGCGATTCCTCCTGCGCCATCTGTCCCGGCAGTCCCATAGGGATCTCCTGCTCTGGCACCACGGGTTTAGCCGACACCATGAAGAAGACGAGAAGGAGAAACACCATATCAATCATGGAGCTCATCTGCATTTCCACGAGGCTAGCTTTCTTGTTTCGACGGCGCCGCATTCCCTTATTCGCTGTGCACTCCGTAGATAAGATCGATGGCACCGACCTCCGCCGCTAATGTCACGACCCGCTTAATCTTCCGTGCAGGCGTCATGGCATCCGCCCGCACATAAATCTGGAGAGGCGGAAAATTGACGAACTTCTCCGTGAGGTGAGCCTTCAGCTCTTCTTCTGTCGCCGGGCGGTCGCCGATGAAGTAATTCCCACTAGCGTCGATATTGACGACTTCCCGCTCGGTAGCGGAGGGATCACCTGCCCGCGCGGAAGTTGGCAGATCTAGTGGCACCATGACCTGCTGCTCAGTGATACGTTGCGTCACCATGAAGAAAATGAGCAGAAGAAAGGTCAGATCGATCATCGGCGTGATCTGAAAACTCACCTCATCTACCCGCGAGCGACGTCTACGAATCATGCCTGCTGCCCTGGCTCTGGCTCCCTCTCCGCAGACCGTGCTGCCTCTGCCCCCTGTAGACGAATCTCTCCCGAGAGCAAATCAATGGCAAAACTAGCTTCCTTCTGCACTTGCGTCATGACTCCAGACAGTTTGTCTCGAAAGAAAAAGTAAAAGAACATAGCCGGAATACCAACAATCAGTCCACCAGCGGTCGTGACCATAGCCACCTTGATCCCTCCCGCCAGCTGCTTGGGATCGCCACTAGTTGTCGCCAGCTTATCGAAAGCCTCGATCATACCCCAGACTGTCCCGAGTAGGCCAATCATCGGCGCCAGGGTGGCGAAGATATTCAAGTAGTTCACCCAAACCATCTGCCGATGTTCTTCTTCATCTAGCGCCTCAGCTGCGGCATCCATCATACTGGCTTTGTTGGCGAGATCTCGCTCGAAATTCACTTTGAGCAGCGCGCCACCAATCACCTTTGCCAAACTGCTCTCATGCCCCTGGCAGGCATCATAGGCTCGCGTCACATCGCGCTGAGCCATGACCTGCTGTATCCCATTTGCGAAGTCTTTAGGCACAAGTTTCTTACGTGAGATGTGAATAAAACAATACCCGGCTACCGCTATGGTCCCCATGGAGCAGATAAGGAGGATGTGCATAAAGGCGCCACCCTGCTGATAGAGATCGAGCGCTGAGACACTTTCCTCCAGTTGGGGTTGAGGTATGGGCGCCTCCTGCCCCGCGGCGGAGGAAAACAGGAAAACGAACAATGAGCTAAAAAGGAGTAGGCGGTTCATGGAGGAGGAAGCGGCTGCAGATTGCACTCAGGATACCAGAGAGCAGCGTCACGCCGGAAGGAATCGGCCAGTTCTGAGTCTCCGTCAAACTCGGCAAGCTCAGCAGCGGATAGCAGGCCCCGATGAGCAGCCTCTCGGACTCTCGGATATTCCAGACTGGGCTCGAGAAAGGCCTCTAGCAGACCTCTATAAAGGCGCTCACGCTCTGGCTGGACGTCCTCGTCCAGCTCCCAGCGTGGGTGCTCCTTCTCAAGCGCACGCAAGGTATCAAAATCAACCTGTGCAGCCATCCATCGGGCCTCCAGAAGGAGGACAGGATCCTCTGTCCTAGCCAACCACTGAGCTGCTTCGTGCTCGGCTGTCTGGTGATCCCCCATCTCAAGCAGAACTGCTATCCGCTGCGCTTGAGCCTGGGCTCGGATCTGACCATCCCAAGCCAAATCAATTAAAATATCAAGTCGATTGAGCGCGCGCTGATGATCGACAGAATCACTGGAGATCGACCACCTACGGGCCAGCTCAAGCCCATAGGCGCCTACCGGTGAGCGGGGTAGGGTCAGCTGGTGAAAGCGCCGATCCCACAATTCCTCTAAGACCACCGCTGGCGCAGACCTAAGATTCTCAAAAATGTTGCGCTCGTTTTCAGAAAGAGAAAACTCAATGTAGACGACCTCTTGCGATGAGATGGCGCCCTGCACAGGACCGGAGCCTGCCGTCTCTGGAGTTTCATCGAGTATCCGCATTTCCGTTTCCGTCATAGA